>NZ_JBFAOU010000040.1:0-52546 GCF_040675365.1 Catellatospora sp. NPDC049609
GGCCGGTTCGCCGACGAACCGGCCCACCGCCGCATCAGGCCCGCCCGCCGAAACCCCTTGCCGTCAGCCGGGGCCGCGGGTCGGCGGTCATCGTGCGAGCGCTGATCAGGGCAGCATCGCCTCGATCAGATCGGCGGCACGCCGGGTGCCGCCCTCAGCCCGGACCTCCGCGCGCAGCCGGTCCGCGCGGGTCCGCACCGCCCCGTCGGCCACCAGCTCCAGCAGGTTGGTACGCAGCGTCGCCGCGCTCGCCTCCGCGGTGTCCACCCGCCGGGCCACGCCCAGCTCGACCAGCCGGTCGGCGTTGGCGAACTGGTCCACCGCCTGCGGCACGGCGATCATCGGGGTGCCGGTGTGCAGGCCCTCGCTGCTGCCGCCCATGCCGGCGTGGGTGACGAACGCGTCGGCCTGCTCCAGGATCGCCAGCTGCGGCACCCACGGGTGCACCTCGACGTTGCCCGGCACCGGGCCCAGCTCGGCGGGATCGACCTGCCTGCCGATCTGCAGCACCACGTGCCAGCCCGGCAGGTCCCCGAACGCCGCCAGGCACTGCCGGTAGAACTCCGGCCGGCGCGTGTACGCCGACCCGAGCGACACCAGCAGCACCTTGCCCGCCCCGGCGGGCCGCCGCCAGGCGCCCTGCTCGGCGCGGGGGCCGAAGCACGGCCCGACGAACGTCACCGCCTCCGGGTCGACCCGGTCGGCGTTCGGCTGCATGGCGCGGGGGATCAGCGCCAGCGCCCGCGGCGGTCGGCCCGCGAACAGCTCCGGGTCGGTGGTGCGTGCCCCGCACTCTTGCAGCCACCGGCCGAACCGGGCCCAGTACGCGTCCGCGCCGGGCAGCGCGCGCAGCTGCGCCCCGATCTCCTCGTCGTAGCCGTCCCAGGCGACGTACGTGGGGGACAGCTGCAGCAGCGGGCGCCCCTGCGCCTCGGCCAGGGCACGGGCGGCGTAACCGCCGATGTCGTACAGGTACAGGTCGGCCGGGTCGCGGTCGTAGACGTCGCGCAGCTGCGGCAGGGCCTGCATCGCGTCGTCGAGGAACACGCCCATCGCGGCGATCGGGTCGTCGGGCCAGTCGTGGTCGCTGACCGGCAGCGTGGAGGCGTACGGGACCAGCTCCGCTCCGGCCTCGGTGACCCGCTCGGCCACCGAGGCGTCGTTGGCGTACGTCACCCGGTGGCCGCGGGCGGCCAGCTCACGGATGATCTCGATGCTGGGCAGGATGTGGCTGACGGCCGGGATGCCGACCATCGCGATATGGCGCTTGCGCATGGGAGGTCTCTTTCAGGTCTTCGGCGGACGGGGACACGGCACGCCGGTGCGCCGCCCGGGGGGCGCGCACGCGTGCGTCGGAGCCGGGGACGGCGCCCCGGCCGTGTCAGCCGTAGATCTGCTCGAAGTACACACGGCGACGGTACCGCCCGCCCGCCGCGACCGCGAACCGTTTCGCGGTCGGTCCCGCGCGGGCGCCCTACGTCCCGCAGTTCTTCTCCAGCAGCCGCTGCGGCGTGCGCCCGGTGCGACCGTCGGCCGTGGTCAGCACCACCCACCAGGTGACCGGCCGGGTCGTCGGGAAGGTCACCGCGAGCCGGGCGGTCAGCCCGTCGGCCGACACCGCCATCGCCCGGCGGCGCTCGGTGACCAGCTGCTTGCGGTGCCGAAATGGGACGCCGGGCAGGCGACTCGTTCGATCGGCAGCGGCATTGGCGGCAGGGCGTATGGTGTCGCCGTGATCGAGACGGCGGTGGCGGGCGCGAACGCGCTGACGCGGCGATGGGTGGACACGATCGACGCCGAGGCCTCGGTGGCGGTGTCCGGCGCCGGGGTGTGGCCGCTGCTGGCCTACCTGGCCCCGGCCGCCGACGGCGCCGGCCGCGACGAGCTGACGGCGGCGGCCGGAGTGTCCGCCGACGAGGCGGCCGCGGGCGCTGCGGCACTGGTCGGGCTGCTGGGCTCCGCACCCGGACTGCACGCCGCGATAGGCGCGTGGGTGCACCCGCGGCTGGAGCTGAGGGCGCAGTGGCGCGACAGCCTGCCGGCCGGTGCCGTCGGGGTGCTCGAAGAGCAGGCGGTGCTCGACGCCTGGGTGCGCGAGCAGACCGGCGGGCTGCTCGACCGGATGCCGCTCGAGATCGATTCCGAGACGCTGCTGGTGCTGGCCTCCGCGCTGGTCGCGCGGACCCGGTGGGTCGAACCGTTCGACCACGGCATGCTCATCGTCCGGGACGGACCCTGGTCCGGGCGTCGCCTGGCGGGCCTGCACCGGAGCACCGCCGACCGTGACCAGCTCGCCGTGTACGAGACCCCGGTCGGACCGGTGACCCTGCTGACCGTGGAGGGCACCGACGGCATCGACGTCGACCTCGCCATCGGGCTGCCCGACGCCCCGGCCGCGGTGCCGTCGCGGCGTGGTTCCCAGTTCACGGAAGGCGAGACCGCGCCCGGGGTTAGCGTGGAATTCGACTGGTCGCACGACGACACCCCGGAGCTGATGGTCAGCCTGCCGCGGTTCACCGTGACGTCGTCTCACGACCTGCTCGCCCATCCCGACGTGTTCGGGCTGCGTACCGTGTCCGATCTGAGCCGTCAGCGGCTGCCCGGGGTGAGCGACTTCCCGCTGGGGGTCGGCGCGGCGGCGCAGGACCTGACCGCGTCGTTCACCGCCGAAGGGTTCGAGGCGGCGGTGGTGACCGCGTTGGCGCTGCGGGCCGGTGGCGCGCTGCGGTCGGTGCGTCGGCTACAGGTGGAGCTGGTGCTCGACCGGCCGTTCGGGTTCGTGGCCCGGCACCGCCCGTCGGGCCTGGCGCTCGTCGCGGGATGGGTCGCGCAGGGTGAACCGGTGTCGATGTCGAGAAGCGAGTAGCGGTTCAGGGTGAACGCTGCGCGCCAGCCCGGCGGGCCGGCTCACTGTCGCCAGCCCCAGGTCTGCATGGTGCTGTCCGCTGCCGCGTTCAGCAAGCGCCGCGCCCAGCCGTAGGTCATCGGCAGCCAGTTGAAGTCGTGGTCGCGCCCGACGACGTCGGACAGCTCCACCAGCTTGAGGATCTCGACCACGGCCGCGAGCGGTTTGGCGTGCCGCCATGCCTGCCACAGCACGTCCGGCGCCGTCGAGGCGGCCCACGCCCGGATGAACGCCGTGACACGGCCACGTGCCACGGGCTCCGTAAGGTCCAGCAGCCACGACGCGAGGTCGAACATCGGCTGTGACACCGTCGCGAAGCTCCAGTCGTGCACCAGCACGCCTTCGCCACGCAGCACCACGTTGCCCGGGTGGAAGTCGCGATGGACCAGCGTCTCGGGCAGGCCGACGGCGTCCAGCCGCTCACAGCACTCCGTCAGGAACGGCGCCAGGCTGCGCAGCCGCTCGCGCTCCTGCGGTGCGAGCGCCCGCCGGCGATTGCGGGGTGCCTTGCCCGCCTGCCAGATGTCGTCGCGCGCCAGCAGCTCGGGCACTATCGCGGCCAGCTGCGGGAGGCTGAGCCGGGGGCAGCCGACGGTCCGCAGCTCGGCGGTCCGGGTGACCATCGTCAGCTGCAGGTGGCAGAGCTGCTGCAGGGCGCGCGTCAGCGCCGTCTCCGGGAGCGACCAGCCGTCCACCCCGCCGAAGTCCTGGGCGATCCACCACCGGTCCTGCGGCGAGTGCGCGATGACCTGGGCGAAGTCGCCCACCCCCTGGGCGGCGAGGAAGCGCGTGACGACAGGCTCGTGCGCCAGGTGGGGCAGCACGGCCTTCAGGTAGACGGCGCCCGTGTCGGTTTCGGTCCGCAGGACGGACGACATGCTCCACAGCTTGATCTGCCGGGTGGGCGCCACCCGGGACCGCCCCAGCCGCCCCAGCGTCTCGTCGATGTACCGGTCGGCCCGCTCGAACCAGCCCGGCGTGAACCAGGGCAGGCGGGCGTCGCCCGAACGCATGGCCCACTCCGCCACGGCGGTGCTGTTCCGGCGGACCCCATCGAGCGCGTGCCAGCCGTACCCCGCAGGTGGCGCGGGGTCGGGTGACCGCAGCACGAGGACGGCGGTCGTGAAGTCGAGCGGCTCCAGGAGCCTGGCGACCACTCCGGTCGCTGCTCGAAAGGCGTCGGTCAACCGGTCGTCCATCGGCGGGTGCTCGCCGGGGAACTCCAGCCGGGGAAGCCGCGGAGCGCCGTGCCGCTCGTCGGCCAGGACGAGTCCGGTTGCGGTGTCGAGCACGACAAGCTCGACTTCCACGGAGTCGTCGACCAACTGCCTGCTCCAGATGCGCGTTGACGACCGTGGCCGGTGCCGGCGGCGGGTCCACGGACCCCGTCGCCGAGTCTAATGAGGTTACTGCCGGGGGCCAGCGCAGCGGGAGCGCGACCCGTACCGTGCCCGCTGTGAAGACGACGAACTGGCACTGGAGCGGTCTCGTGGGGGCCGCCGGCCTGATCCTGGGCGTTTACATGCTGTTCTACGCCGTGGAGGAGCACGACGCCGAGTACCTGACCATGGGTGGAGTCTTCGTGATCGGTGGTGCGCTGCTCCGGGTCGAGGCCGCGATCAGGCAGCGCGGCTCCGACTGATCCATCGGTTCTGCGCTGACCCTCCGCCGGAGGTGGGGCGGGGCCGGGGCGGCTCGGGCCGGCAGCAACAGCACGGGCCGTCGGGATGGGCAGGCACCCGTGACCAGGCTCGCCTCATCGTCCTGTCGGCCGCGCGCCGGTAGCCGAACGGCCCAACACCCGCCGAGCAGGGTTTGAAACCGGGCGGGATGGACATGCACTTGTCGCCGGTGCGGGACCTGGAGGGGTGGCGATGAGCGAAGAGCTGATGGTGCGGCTGGTGGTGACGGGCTTCGCGATATCGGTCGTCGTTCGCTGCTGGTTCGCGGCGCGACAGCCTGATCCGGACGTCGCCGCGCGGGCGGCCCGCGTTCGCAGCGCGGCCCGGCGCCGGCGCAGGTCCATGTCCCGGATGATCGCCCTGGGGCGGGCGCGCGCTGCGGCGTACCCGGCTGCGCGCCTGCGGCGTTTCCGGCCGGCGAGCCCGTCCATCGAGCACGTCGGCCGTCGCCTGGCGGCAGGTCTGTCGCGGCGGCAGGCGTTCGCGCCGCTGGGCCGGCGGCAGCCCGCGGTGGGCGGGTTCCCCCGGGGCTCGGCCGCGCGCCTGCGTCCGATCCTGTAACCGCGCTGCTCGTGAAGCGGACGCTGCTCGGCAGCGAACAGGCTCGCCGTCGGGATGTCCGGCGCCTGGACTGCGTCCACGGAAAGTGTGCTGCGGCCGGTGAACGTCATCGGGGTGCCGGGCGGAAGCCGGCCCGTTCCCGCGTACGCTGGCGGCGTCCCTGGCCGGTGAGGCGTATATCCGCAGATGAGAGGCGGGCCACAGCATGACGGCGGTATCGGACCGGCGGCCGGCGGCCGCGGATCCGGCGGTTGCCGGGCAGGCGGCGGAGGAGGATCTGCGGTCGTTGTTCGGGCAGTCCACCGCCGTCTACGCGTCGCTGGCGGGGCCGTCACATGTGGTGCACACGGCGAACCCGGCGTTCCTGGCCACCATCGGCGAGGAGCGAGCCCGGACCGGGGTGCCGATCGCGGAGATGATGCCCGAACTGGCCGATCAGGGCTTCCTCGCCCTGCTGGACCAGGTCTACCGCACCGGCGAGCCCTACACCGGCCGGGACGTGCGGATCGTGCTGAGCCCCGGCCCGCACGCCCGGGAGGCGTTCTTCGACTTCACGTACGAGCCGCGCCGGGACGCCGGCGGCGACGTGACCGGCATCCGGGTGATCGGTGTGGAGACCACCCAGGTCAAGCACGCCCAACGGCTGATGACCGAGCATCGCGCGCTGCTGGAGCAGATCGCCCGGCAGGCGCCCCTGACCGAGGTGCTCGACGGGATGGCCCGCTGCATCGAGAATCTGGCACCGCAGGAGGTGCTGGTCTCCGTCCTGCTCGCCGACCCCGACGGCCGGCACCTGCGCCACGGGGCCGCGCCCAGCCTGCCCGACTTCTACAACCAGGCCATCGACGGCATCGCCACCGGCGAAGGCGTCGGCTCCTGCGGCACCGCCGCCCATCGGCGGCAGCCGGTCATCGTCACCGACATCGCCACCGATCCGTTCTGGGCCGACTTCAGGCACCTGGCCGAGCAGGCCGGCCTGGCCGCCTGCTGGTCCACGCCGATCCTGGCCGTCGACGGCGGCCTGCTGGGCACCTTCGCCATGTACCACCGCACGCCGCGCATCCCGCAGGAGACCGACCTGGCCCTCGCCCGGGTCTTCGCCGGCACGGCGGCGCTGGCCATCGAATGCCACCACAGCGAGCAAGCGCGCCAGGCCGCCGAGGCGCGCGCCAGGGCGGCCCATGACGAGCTGGCCAGGGCGGTACGCGCCGAGCGGGAGCTGCGCGCCGAGGCCGAGCAGCGCGCCGCCGCCGCGGCGGAGCTCGCCGCCCGGATGCGCGCCGCCGCGGCCGCGCAGGCCGCCAAGCCGCATCCCGAACGGTGCCAGCTCGGCGGGTCCCCGGGGTGCACCGCACCGGCCGAGGTCAAGATCGCCGATTCGTGGGGCGACTCCGCCTGGGGGTGCCTGGCCCACGCCGAGGAGGCCATCATCAGCGTGCGGTCGGTGTTCATCGCGAGCGAGGAGCTCGGCGGCCTGGCCGCGTACCTCGACCGCTGACCGTCCGGAGGTGACGGTGAGATCGCTGTTTCCGGTCAGGAAGTGCAGCCGCACTCCACATACTGACCGGAAACAGCGATCTTGGGCGACGCCAGGCGGTGCCTGGCGGCGGCGCCGGGGCGGCGTCGGCCGTCAGGCGCCGTCGTGGCGCCAGCCGGCGGTGACCAGGGCACCGCTCGCGAACAGGTTGTTCACCTTGGTGATCTCCTGCGAGTTGGGGAAGGCGCTGGTGCAGGAGGTTCCGGCGCTGCTGCCGGACATCAGCTCGGAGCAGATGCCGGTCCGCCGGTCGGGCAGGCCGAGGATGTGGCCGAGCTCGTGCGCCGCGATGCGGGTGGGGTTGTGGCCCTGCGCGGTGGCCTGGCGGCCCATGTACACGGTGCCGTTGCCCAGGGAGTTGACGTAGGCGCGCGGCCAGTTGTTGTCGGCGTAGACGCGGATGTTGACCGGGCGGCCGGTGGTCCACCGCTCCAGGCGCACGTTGCTGACCCGGGCGTTCCAGTTGGCCGCGCCCTGGTGTACGACGTTGATGAACTCGGCGGCCTGGCTCGCGTCGTAGTAGAGCACCCGGACGGCGGCGGGCGCGGGGGCCGCGGTGGCGGCGCCGGTGCCGAGCAGCTGGCTGGACAGGGTCATCGCGATCGCGGCAAGGGTGGCCACGGCGATGCGCGTGAGGTGAGATCTCATGCACACACAATGGCGTACACGATGAAGTATTTCAATCTATACATGTAGGTGATGAGTCGCCCGGTTCACGGCCCGGCGAGCTGGTCGCGGCGACGGGTGAGGTACGCCGTCTCGGCGGTGTTGCCCGCCAACTCGATGGCCCGGTCGTACGCCGCCCGCGAGTCCTCGCCGCGGCCCAGCCGGCGCAGCAGGTCGGCGCGGGTGGCGTGGAAGGCGTGGTAGCCCTGCAGCGGCAGGCCGTCGATCTCCGCCAGCGCGACCTGCGGGCCGTCCAGCTCGGCGACCGCGATGGCCCGGTTGAGCCGCACGATCGGCGAGGGGTCGACGCGGAGCAGCTGGTCGTACAGCGCGACGACCTGTGACCAGTCGGTGTCGCGCAGGTCGGGGGCGTCGGTGTGGACGGCGTTGATCGCCGCGAGGATCTGGTAGCGGCCCGGTGCCTGGCCCGACGCGAGCCGGGCGCGGACCAGCGCGTGCCCCTCGGCGATCAGGTCGCGGTCCCAGGCGCCGCGGTCCTGCTCGCCGAGGGCGACCAGCTCACCGCCGGCCGATACCCGAGCGGCCCGGCGGGCCTCGGTCAGCAGCATCAGCGCCAGGAGTCCGGCGGCCTCGCCGTCGGCCGGCATCAGGTCGCGGACCAGCCGGGTCAGCCGGATCGCCTCGGCGGTGAGGTCGGCGCGCACCGCCTCCTTGCCGGGGTCCGAGGCCAGGTAGCCCTCGTTGAAGATCAGATAGAGGACGGCGAGGACTCCGGTGACCCGGGCCGGCAGGTCCTCGCGCAGCGGCACGCCGTAGGGGATCCTCGCCGCCTTGATCTTCGCCTTGGCGCGGGTGATCCGCCGGCTCATGGCGGCCTCCTCGACCAGGAACGCGTGGGCGATCTCGGGCACGGTGAGCCCGCCGACCATCCGCAGGGTCAGCGCGACCCGCGCCTCTATGGCCAGCGCGGGGTGGCAGCAGGTGAACACGAGGCGCAGCCGGTCGTCGTCGATGGCGCCGGGCGGCTCGGGGGCGGCGAACAGCATCAGTGCCTCCCGGTGTTTGTCCTCGCGCTTGACCTCGCGCCGGAGCCGGTCGACGGCCCTGCGGTAGGCGGTGGTGGTCAGCCAGGCGCCGGGGTTCGGTGGGACGCCGTCGACCGGCCAGCGCTCGACCGCGGCCGCGAACGCGTCGGCGGCCGTCTCCTCGGCGACGTCGAGGTCCCCGAGGCGCCTGGCCAGGGTTGCGACCAACCGGGCCCACTCCTGCCGGTGGACCCGGGTGATCGCCTCGCCGACCTCGCTCATTCGCCCAGGAACGGCCGCAGCTCGACCCGGCGGTTGCAGCTGCTCGATCCCTGGGCAGCCAGCCGGAGCGCCACGTCGAGGTGGGGCGCCTCGATGATCCAGAAGCCGACGATGTGCTCCTTGGACTCCAGGTAGGGCCCGTCGGTGAAGACCGGCTCCCCGCCTCGGCCGTCGACGACGGTGGCCGAGCCCGGCGCCGCGAGGCCGCCGGCGAACACCCAGTGGCCGTCGGCCTGGAGCCGCTCGTTGAAGGCGTCGATCGCGGCCATCTCCTCCGCGGTGGCCAGGCTGTCCGAGTCGTGGAGCACGGACATCAGGTACTGCGCCATCGGGATCATCTCCTGTCGTCGGGTGGCCGCCCCTTCGGGCCGCCGTTCACCCCTGCTACGAACGCGGCTGCCCCGATCCGACACGCTGCGCCGAGATTCTTCGCGGATTCTCGTGCGCCGTGCGCCGGGCGGGCACGTTCGGCCGTGCTCTAGGGTAATTATTCCGACACGCATGGTGGCGAACCTTGTGAACCCGGCGGCATGCCATCCGCGTCCAACGTGTGCGTACGAGGGCGATCGAGGCGCGAACGCAGGCTACGGACCTGTTCTTAACAGGGCGTGAAAGTGGCCGTGTGATCTCGTTCATCTCCAACGACCTTGCACGCATGTCCATTTATCAATACCCTTCCCGGGGGCTCAAGGCCGAGACATTCCGGGGGGAATTGTGAATTACTCCGCACTATTGATGATGCAGGCAAATAGGGCGGGAGTCGGCGCGCGGCGACCGCGCGTGCCAGCCGTCGCTGAGGCGGGGCGCTCGCCGACCCTCTAGCAACGCGACACCAACCGACAGAGCAGGGGCAGCCCTCGGCCGTCAGCCGGTGGGACTGCCGCCGCCGCCATGCCCGCAGACCGGCGCGCCCGCCGCGCCCGGTCGGTGTGGCCTGCCATGACATCGCCCGCAACATGCCGCCGCCTACCTGGGCGGCCGGCGGTCCGCTGCCGACCCGCGACAACCGCGGGCCGGGGCACCGCAAGGCATGGGGAGTGACCTGTCCACGAGAGACGTCATTCGGAGAGACGACATGAATCTGAGCGGTTGCACCGCCGCCGGTGATCGCGTGGCCGCCGAGCTGCTGCTGGCCGGTGCGGAACACGTGCCGGGCAGGCAGACCGCCTACGGCGACGAGCTGCCCTCGGCGCCTCAGGCCGCGCTGGCGGCCTACGGCACCGGCGGCCTGGCCGAGGCGGTGGCGTTCCTCGACGCCGCCCGCCACGACGGCCTGCCGAGCCGGGAACGGGTGCTGCTGGCCTGCCTGGCTTCGGTCTGGCACCGGGCGTGGGGCGACCTGGCGCACAGCGCGACCTGGCTGGGGCGCGCGCTGGCCGGGGTGGCCGAGGTGGACACGCCGATCCAGGCCGCCTGCCACCGGGCGATGGCGCTGCACGCCTGCCACGCCGGCGACGACACGCTCGGCGAGGAGCACGCCCGTCTGGCGCGGGAGCTGGCCCCGGAGGACCACACCGGGCTGCTGGAGGTGATGACCACCCTGCGCCGGGCCAGGCAGACGATCCGGCGCGAGCGGTTCGCCGAGGCGGCCGGGGAGGCCGAGCGGGCGGCCGCGCTGTGCCGGCGGGGCGGGTTCGCGGGGCTGGAGCCGTTCGCGCTGAGCGTCGCCGCGGAGGCCAAGGCGCGGGTGGGCCGCCTCGACGACGCCCTCATGGACGCCGTGCGGGCCGCGCGGCTGCGCGACACCGCGGACGTTTCCCACGACGAGGCGTACGCCCAGCTGGTGCTCGGCGCGGTCCATCGGCGGCGGCGGGACATGGTGCAGGCCCGGGCGGCTCTGGAGGCGGCCGCCAAGCAGCTGCCGGCCGGTCCGGCGGCGGTCGCGCTGGACGCGGCGATCCACGCCGAGCTGGCCCGGGTGATCGTCGCCGACGATCCGGCGCTGGCCAAGGAGCACGCACAGCGGGCGGTGACCGGGGCACCGGGGCACGGGCGGGCGGCGGCGCTGCTCAGCCGGGCGTGGGTCTCGCTGATCTGCGGCGACGCCGCAACCGCGCTGGCCGACGGGGAGGAGGCGCGGATCATCGCGGTGCGCGACGAGCAGCCCGCGACCGGTGCGGAGGCCCTGGAGCTGCTGGGTCTGGTCGCCGTCGACCCGAGGGTGGCGGCCGCGCTGTTCCAGAAGTCCCGGCAGGGCTACGGCGCGGTCGGCGACTGGCCGGGTGAGGCGCGGGTGCGGGCGGTGGCGGCCGCGGTGCGCGGCGCGACCGGCGGCAGGTCCGCCCGGTGGGAGGTGGAGACGCTGCGCCAGGGGGTGTCGCTGGCGCCGGGGGTCGCCGACGCGCTGACCGTCGTGGCGCGGCGTACGCCGCCGATCACGGTGCTGTGCCTGGGCGGGTTCCGGGTGCTGCGGGCCGGGTCGGGGATCGCGCCGAACGAGTGGCAGTCCAAGAAGGCCCGTGACCTGCTGAAGATCCTGGTGTCGGCGCGCGGGCGGCCGGTGCCGCGGGCACGGCTGATGGAGCTGCTGTGGCCGGGCCAGTCCCCGGCGGCCGGGGGCAGCCGGCTGTCGGTGCAGCTGTCCACGCTGCGGCGGGTGCTGGACCCGGACCGGCGGATCCGGCACGCGAACGTGATCGAGGCGGACCGTTCCGCCGTCGGGCTGAACCTCGATCTGGTCAATGTGGACGTGGAGCGGTTCCTGATCGCGGCGTCGGACGCGTGCGCGGCGCATCGGCACGGTGATCCGGCCGCCGCCGAGCTGCTGGCCGCGGCCGGGGCGATGTACGTGGGCGAGTTCATGCCCGACGACCCCTACGCGGACTGGACGCAGGAGCTGCGCGACGAGGCGCAGGCGGCGTACGTCAGCGTGCTGCGGGCGCGGGTGGTGCGGTCGAGCGATGTGGACGAGCAGGTGGCGTGCCTGCTGCGGATCCTGCGCTGCGACTCCTACGACGAGGAGGCGCACGTCGAGCTGGTCCGCGTGCTGCAGCGGGTGGGCAGGCACGGTGAGGCGCGCCGCCGCTACCGCAGCTACGCCCGCTGCATGCAGGAGATCGGGGTGGCGCCCGCCGCCCCGCACGAGCTGTCCGACCCGGTGCACGACCCGGTGAGCAGGGGCGGGCACCCGCGCTGATCCGGTAGACGACCGCAGGCCCCGGGGCCGTCGCGGGCAGGTGCAGCACGCACCCGCCCGCGGCGGCCCCGCCGCGTTTGCGGCGTCCGATCGCGACGTCGGAAACCGCGGCGCATCGGCTCGACGAGGCCCTCCCGCCCGTGTGTCGTGTGTCGGACCTCACCTTCCGCACCACCGCTGACCTGGGCCGCTCGCCTGCGCGGGCCGCCGCGCGAAGGGTCTTTGAAGCTCGCCCGAAGGAAACCGGAAAACCCCTCACGAGACTGGCCTTCACATCAGGGGAGGGACGACGGTGAGCATCACGGCAGATGAGCGGCAGCTCGGGCGGGACACGGCGAGCGTGTCGCCGTTCCCGGGCGAGCGCACCGTGCACGGGATCGTGGAGGACTGGGCCGACCGCACGCCGGACGCGCCGGCGCTGCGCTTCGGGCAGGCGGCGCTGACGTACCGGGAGCTGGACGAGCGGGCCAACCGCCTGGCGCACCACCTGCTGGCCCAGGGCGTGGAAGCCGAGGCCCGGGTCGGGCTGTGCACCCGGGACGAGAACTGGATCGTGGGGGCGCTGGCGGCGCTGAAGGCCGGTGCCTGCTTCGTGCCGCTGGACCCGTCGTACCCGGCCGAGCGGCTGGCGTACATGTGCCGCGACGCCGGGGTCGAGCTGGTGCTGCGGGCCGGCGGCCACGGCGCCGAGGTGCCGGGCCGGCACGTGGACCTCGACGCGCTGGACCTGGCCGGGCGGCCGGCCACCCGCCCGGCGGTGCGGGTCGGGCCGCAGTCGCTGGCGTACGTCATGTACACCTCGGGCTCGACCGGCGGGCCGAAGGGCGTCGCGGTCACCCACCGCAACATCGTGCGGCTGGCGTGCAGCGCCGACTCGATCGAGGTGCGCCCATCGGACACCGCCGTGCAGGCGGCCAACATCTCCTTCGACGCGGCGACGCTGGAGACCTGGGGCGCGCTGCTCAACGGCGCCCGCCTGGTCGGGCTGGGCAAGGACGAGGTGCTGGTCGCCGAGCGGCTGCGCGGCGCGCTGACCGCCCACGGCGTGGACGTGCTGTTCCTGCCGACGTCGCTGCTGCGCCAGGTGGCCGCCGAGGACCCGGCGGTGTTCCGCACCGTGCGCAACCTGTCCTTCGGCGGGGAGCAGGCCGACGCGCGTACGGTCGCGAGCCTGGCGGCGCACTGCCCCGACACCGAGCTGGTCAACCTCTACGGCCCGACCGAGATCACCGTGTACGCCACCGCGCACCGGTGCACCGCCGAGACCGGCGCGGACCGGATCGTGCCGATCGGCCGGCCGGCCGCCAACAGCGCCGTGTACCTGCTCGACGAGCAGCTGCGTCCCGTGCCGGACGGCACCGCGGGCGAGATGTTCCTCGGCGGGGCCGGGGTGGCCCGCGGCTACCTGGGCCGGGCCGCGCTGACGGCGCAGAAGTTCGTGCCGGACCCGTTCGCCGCCGAGCCGGGCGCGCGCCTGTACCGCACCGGGGACCTGGCCCGGCGCCGCACCGACGGCGCCCTGGAGTTCCTGGGCCGGGTGGACCGGCAGGTCAAGGTGCGCGGCCACCGGGTCGAACCGGCCGAGATCGAGGACGCCCTGCGGGCGCTGCCCGGCGTGGTCGAGGTCGCGGTGGTGGCCGACCGGGCCGCGCACGGCGACACCCGCCTGCTGGCGTACGTGGTGCTGGACGGCGTCGACACCGCCGCCGTGCGCGCCGGGCTGGCCGGGCGCCTGCCCGCCTACCTGGTGCCCGCGGTGTTCATGGACCTGCCCCGGCTGCCGCTGAACCCCAACGGCAAGGTCGACCTGGCCGCGCTGCCGCTGCCGCCCGCCGAGCACGCGGCGCCGGCGCCCGAGCTGACCGCCGCCGAGCGCACCGTGCTCGACATCTGGCAGGAGTCGCTGGGCCGGGCCGTCGACGGCGCCGACGCGAACTTCTTCGAGCTGGGCGGCAACTCGATCGACGCCGCCCGGGTGCGGTCGCGGCTGTCTGCCGCCTACGGCGTCGACGTCCCGCTGCAGACCCTGTTCGACCACCCGACGGTCGCCGCGCTCGCGGCGGCGGTGGCGGAGCTGACGGCGGCACCGGCCGTCGCGGTCGCGGCGGTGCCGGCCGCCGTGGGCGGCGGACGTGACGTGGCCGATCTGCTGGCCGAGTTCGAGCGCTGAGGAGACCCCCGATGACCGCGCCTGACCTGCTCGACCGCCTGCACGCGCTGCCCGCCGACCGTCGGCGTGCGTTCCTGCGCAGCCTGCGCGCCGCCGCCGACCAGTACGACCTGCACCCGCTCACCGCCGCGCAGCGGCGCATGTGGCTGCACGACCGGCTGTGGCCGGGCAGCCCGATGTGCCACGTGCACTTCCGGTTCACGCTGGCCGGGACGCTGGACGTGGCCGCGCTGGCCGCCGCGTTCGACCGGGTGCTGGCCCGGCACCAGGCGCTGCGCACCGTGTTCGTGGAGATCGACGGCGAGCCGTGGCAGTGGGTGCTGCCGCACGCCCCGGCGGGCAGCCGGCTGCGCGTCGCCGACACCTTCTCCGGCGGCCTGTTCGACCTGGCCGCCGCGCCGCCGGTGCGGGCGACGCTGGTCGCCGACGGCGCCGAGCGGTGGACGCTGCACCTGGAGCTGCACCACATCGTGTGCGACGGCTGGAGCATGGGTCTGCTGTTCGACGACCTGTCGCAGGCCTATGCCGGCGGGGAGCTTCCGGCGGCGCCGCGGCACGTCGACGTCGCCGTCGAGTCCGACGCCGACGAGCTGGTCGACTACTGGCGTGCCCACCTCGACGGCGCCCCGGCGACCGTCGACCTGCCCGCCGACCTGCCCCGGCCGCTGGTGCTGGACGAGTCCGGAGCCGAGCTGACGTTCGCCTGGCCGGCGGCGCTGGCCGAGCAGGTGTCGGCGCTGGCGGCGTCGATCGCGGGCACGCCGTACATGGTGCTGCTGGCGGCCTGGCAGGCGGTGCTGTCGCGCTACGGCGGCCCGGACTTCGTGGTGGCCACGCCCGTGTCGGGCCGCACCACCCTCGCGGCCGAGCAGGCCATGGGCCTGTTCGCGAACACCGTCGCGGTACGCGCGCACGTGCCGGGCGGCACCACGTTCCGGCAGCTGCTGCACCGGGTCCGGGAGACGAGCCTGGCGGCCCTGTCACACCAGCAGCTGCCGTTCGACACGCTGGTGGACCGGCTGCACGCCGCCCGGGATCCCGGCAGCACGCCGGTCGCGCAGGTGATGTTCGCGATGGAGAGCGGCTGGGCCGCCCGGCTGCGGCTGCCCGGCGTCGACGTGCACGGGGCCGAGCTGCCCACCGGCACCGCGATGTTCGACCTGACCCTGACCCTGACGCCCGGCCCGGACGGGATCGCGGGCAAGCTGGAATACCGCACCTCGCTGTTCACTCCCGACACCGCGGCCCGGATCGCCGGCCACGTCCGCGACCTGCTCACGGCCGCGCTGGCCGAGCCGGACCGGGCGGTCGCCGACCTGCCGCTGCTGGACGAGCGGGAGCGGCGGGCGATCGAGAGCTGGTCGGCGACCAGGCCGCCCGCGCCGTGGCGCCCCGTGCTCGACCGGATCGCCGCCATCGACCCCGGCCGGACCGCCGTGGCCTGCGGCGACCGCCGCGTCACGTACGGCGAGCTGCACGTCATGGCCGCGAAGGTGGCCGCGGCGGTGCACGGGACCGGCGGCGGCGCGGAGGCGCCGGTCGCGGTGTGGCTGCGGCCCGGCGCGGAGGCGGTCGCGGCGTTCCTGGGCGTGCTGGCCGCCGGAGCGATGTACGTCCCGATCGACCCCGACCTGCCCGCCGAGCGCATCCGCTACCTGCTGGCCGACTCCGGCGCGGGCCTCGTGCTCGCCGACGGCTCGACCGCGACGTCGGTGCCCGCCGGACCGACGGTGCTGCGGCTGGAAGACCTCGCCGCCGCGCCGCGCCCGCAGCTCAACGCCCACCCCGACGCGGCGCTCCCGCAGCTCACCGCCCACTCCGGCGCGGCGCGTCCGCAGGCCACCTGGCACTCGGAGGCGGCGTTCCCGCAGGTCGCCGTGCACCCCGACCAGGCCGCATACCTGATCTACACCTCCGGCTCCACCGGGCGGCCCAAGGGCGTGGTGAGCACGCACCGTGGGCTGAGCAACCTGGCCGACGCGATCGACGACCTGCTCGGCATCGGGCCGGACGACCGGGTGCTGCAGTTCCACGGCCCCGGCTTCGACGCCGCCGTGTCCGACATGCTCACCGCGCTGTGCGCCGGCGCCGAGCTGCACATCGTGGCCCGCCACGACCGGATGCCCGGCCCCGACCTGGCCCGCACCCTCGCCGAGCGGCGCATCACGATGCTCGACGTGCCGCCGATCGCGCTGCAGGCGATGGACCCGGCGCGGGTGCCCGAGCTGCGGGTGCTGACCGTCGGCGGCGAGAGCTGCCCGGTGGACGTCGCCGCGGCGTGGCAGCACGGGCGCGCCTTCTACAACACGTACGGCCCGACCGAGACGTCGGTGATGGTCACCGGCGGGCGGTACGTCAGCGGCCCGGTCGTCCCGATCGGACGGCCGATGACCGGCGCGAGCATCCACGTGCTCGACGTGCGGCTGCGGCCGGTCCCGATAGGCGTCGCGGGGGAGCTGTTCATCGGCGGGGCGGCCGTGGGCCGCGGCTACCTCGGCCGGCCCGCGCTGACGGCGGCGGCGTTCGTGCCGGACCCGTTCGCGGCCGAGCCGGGTGCGCGCCTGTACCGCACCGGTGACCTGGCGCGATGGCGGGCCGACGGCAGCCTGGACATCCTGGGCCGCCGCGACGGGCAGGTGAAGATCCGGGGCAACCGGGTCGAGCCCGGCGAGGTCGAGGCGCGGCTGCGCGACTGCGCGGGCGTGGCCCGGTGCGCCGTGGTCGTGCGTGAGGACCAGCCGGGCGACAAGCGGCTCGTCGGCTACGTCGTGGCCGAGCGGCCGGGCGGGGTCAGCGCCGACGCGCTACGCGACGCGCTGCTGCGCGACCTGCCCGACTTCATGGTCCCGGCCGCGTTCGTCGAGCTCGCCGACCTGCCGACGACCCCCAACGGCAAGCTCGACCAGCGGGCGCTGCCCGCACCGTCGGCGGCCCGGCCCCAGCTCGGCACGCCCTACCGGGCGCCGCGCGGCACGACCGAGCAGGCCGTCGCCGGGGTGTGGCAGGCCGTGCTGGGCCTGGACCGGGTCGGCGCCGACGACAACTTCTTCGACCTGGGCGGCAACTCGATGCTGCTGGTCCGGGTGCACGTCGGCCTGCGCGACGCGCTCGGCGTGCAGCTCGCCGCGGTCGACCTGTTCCGGTTCCCGACGGTGGCGCGACTGGCGCGGTTCCTCGACGAGGACACCTCGGGCCCGGTGGCGGCACGGCCGGACAGCGCGGCCGGCGGCCGCAGAGCACTGGCGGCCCGCACCCGGCGGGTGCGGGCGGAGATGGGGGAGCGATGAGCGAGGACAGCGGACTGGATCTCGCGGTCGTCGGCCTGGCCGGGCGGTTCCCCGGCGTGGGCGACGTGCCGGGCCTGTGGCGCGACGTGCTGACCGGCCGGCCGGTGTCCACCCGGTTCACGCCGGAGGAGCTGGCCGGGTCGGTGCCCGCCGCGGAGTACGAGCGCCCGGACTACGTGCCGGTGTTCGGGGTGCTGGACGGCGCCGACCGGTTCGACGCCGAGTTCTTCGGCTACTCGCCGCGCGACGCGCGGCTGATCGACCCGCAGCAGCGGCTGTTCCTGGAGTGCGCGTGGGAGGCGCTGGAGTCGGCCGGGCACGTCGCCGACGTCGACGACCTGTCCGTCGGCGTGTACGCGGCCACCGCGCTGAGCGGCTACCTGCTGCACCACCTGCTGCCCGCGGGCGAGGCGGCCGGGTCGGAGTACGAGATGTCGGTGGCCAACGACAAGGACGCCGTGGCCACCCGCGTCGCGTACCACCTCGGTCTGCGCGGCCCGGCCGTGGCCGTGCAGACGGCGTGCTCGTCGTCGCTGGTCGCGGTGCACCTGGCCGGGCAGGGGCTGCTGGCCGGGGAGTGCGACGTCGCGCTGGCCGGGGCGGCGTACCTGCGGCTGCCGCTGCGGGCGGGCTACCGCTACGAGCGCGGCGGCATCATGTCCCGCGACGGGGTGTGCCGGCCGTTCGACACGGCCGCGACCGGCACGGTCGGCGGCAGCGGGGTCGCGGTCGTCGCGCTGCGGCGGCTGGCTGACGCGCTGGCCGACGGCGACACCATCCACGCCGTGATCAAGGGCTCGGCGGTGAACAACGACGGCCGGGCCAAGGTCGGCTACACCGCGCCCAGCGTGGAGGGCCAGGCCGACGTGATCCGGACCGCGCTGCGGGCCGCCGACGTCGACCCGGCGACCATCGGCTACCTGGAGGCGCACGGCACCGGCACCGCGCTGGGCGACCAGGTCGAGCTCGCGGCCCTGCAGGAGGTGTTCGGCACCGGCCGGCGCGCGCTCGGCTCGGTCAAGGCCGTCACCGGGCACCTCGACGTCGCCGCGGGCGTCACCGGCCTGATCAAGGCGTGCCTGGCGGTACGCGACGGCGTGGTGCCGCCCAGCCCGTACTTCACCGATCCCCACCCCGCCCTCGCGGCGAGCGGGACGCTGTACGTCAACACCGAGCCCGAGCCGTGGCCGGTGACGGGCGTGCCGCGCCGGGCCGGGGTCAGCTCGTTCGGCATCGGCGGCACCAACGCCCACGTCGTCGTCGAGCAGCCGCCCGCCGTCGAGGCCGCGCCGCGGGCCCGCGCCGAGCACGTGCTGGTGCTGTCGGCGCGTACGCCGCAGGCGCTGGACACCGCCCGGCAGCGGCTGCGCGACCACCTGGCCGCCACGGACGCGGACCTGGGCGACGTGGCGTACACGCTGCGCCACACCCGGCGGCGGTTCGAGCACCGGCTGGCCGTGGCCTGCCGCGATGTCACGGAGGCCGTCGCCGCGCTGGACAGCCCGTCCACGCTGGACACCGCGTCCGGGGACCTGACCGACGGGACCGTGGCGTTCCTGTTCCCCGGGCAGGGCGCGCAGCACGCCGGGATGGGCGAGCAGCTCTACGGGACCGAGCCGGAGTTCGCCCGGCACCTGGACGAGTGCGCCGACGCCCTCGCGCCGCTGCTCGGGCTGGACCTGCGGCACGTGCTCTACCGCGACCGCGACGACGAGCTGCTGCGCCAGACCCGGATCACCCAGCCCGCGCTGTTCGCGGTGGAGTACGCGCTGGCCCGGCTTTGGATGCACCGCGGCGTGCGGCCCGCCGCGGCCGCCGGGCACAGCATCGGCGAGTACGTCGCGGCGTGCCTGGCCGGGGTGTTCACCCTGCCGGACGCGCTGGCGATCGTGGCCGAACGCGGGCGGCTGATGCAGTCGCTGCCCGCGGGCGCGATGCTGTCGGTGCCGCTGCCCGCCGGACGGCTGGCCGATCGGCTGCCGCGCGGCGTGGAGCTGGCCGCGGCCAACGCGCCGTCGCTGTCGGTGGTCTCCGGGCCGGCCGACGCGATCGACGCGTTCGCGGCGGCGCTGCGCGCCGAGGGCGTGGCGACCCGGCTGCTGCGCACCTCGCACGCGTTCCACTCGGCGATGATGGAGCCGGTGCTGGCCGAGTTCGCCGAGCACGTGGCGCGGTTCCCGGCGCAGGCGCCGCAGCTGCCGGTGCTGTCGAACGTGACCGGCGACTGGCTGTCCGACCACGACGCCGCCGACCCTAAATACTGGGCGCGGCAGCTGCGCGAGCCGGTGCGCTTCGACGACTGCGTACGCCGTCTGCTGGCCGGGCCGCACCTGCTGCTGGAGGTCGGCCCCGGTGCGGCGCTGACCACGCTGGTGCGCCAGCATCCCGGCGCGGAGCCGCGCAGCACCCCGTCGCTGCCCGGCCCGAAGGGACCGGGCGACGACCGGATCGCGCTGGCCGCCGCGGCGGGCCGGATGTGGCTGGCCGGGGTCGACGTCGACACCGACCTCGGCGGTGCGCCGCAGCGCCGCCGCCGGGTGCCGCTGCCGACCTACCCGTTCCGGCGCGACCGCCACTGGGTCGAGGCCGACGGCACGCCGGCCGCCGAAACGGCCCCGGCCGCCACGGCCGCTCCGGTGCCGCGGGGCACCCCGCAGCAGGTCGTCCACCAGATCTGGGCGGACCTGCTCGGCATCCCCGAGATCGGCCCGGATCAGGACTTCTTCAGCCTCGGCGGGCACTCGCTGCTGGGCACGAAGATCGTCGCGCGGATCCGGGAGGCGTTCGACGTCGACCTGCCCATCAGCGCCCTGTTCGAGACACCCACGATCGCCGGCCTCACCGCCGCGGTCACCGACCTGCTCGCCGACCGCCGGGAGCAGACCCCGGACGACCTGGCCGACCTGCTCGCCGAGATCGCGGCGATGTCGCCGGAGCAGGTCGCCCAGGAACTGGACCAGACACAACGGAAGGACCTGCCGTGACCGAGGAGCCGCGCTACCGGGTGGTCGTCAACCACGAGGAGCAGTACTCGATCTGGCCCGCCGACCGGGACGACGCTCCCGGCTGGCGCGACGCCGGATTCCAGGGCACCCAGCCGGAGTGCCTCGACCACATCGACCGCGTGTGGACCGACCTGCGTCCGCTCAGCGTCCGCTGACCCGGGGAGACCGACCGATGACTCAGGAAATGTCGGCGCAGCTGGCCGACCTCACCGTCGAGCAGCGTGAGCTGCTGCGCCAGCGGCTGGCGGCGCGCCAGGCACGCCCGCAGCGGCTGCCGCTGTCGTTCACCCAGGAGCAGCTGTGGTTCCTGGACCGGATGGACCCGGGCACGGCCGTGTACAACGTGCCGTTCGCGCTGGACATCACCGGGCCGCTGGACACCGGCGCGCTGCGGGCGGCGCTCAACGCCGTGGTGGCCCGCCAGCAGTCGCTGCGGCTGGTGTTCGCCGAGGACGAGCAGGGCCCGTACCAGCGGGTGCTGCCCGAGGTCGACGTGGCGCTGCCGCTGGTGGACCTGCGGGGGCTGCCCGCCGAGCAGCAGCAGGCGCGGGCCGGGCAGACCGCCGTGGACCACGGCCTGGTGCCGTTCGACCTGACGGCCGGGCCGCTGCTGGCCGCGTGCCTGCTGGCGCTGGCCGACGACCGGCACCGGCTGCTGGTCACCGTGCACCACATCGTCTACGACGCCTGGTCCGGTGACGTGTTCGCCACCGAGCTGGTCGAGTTCTACCGGCAGTTCGCCGACGGCACCCCGGCCGACCTGCCGCGCCTGCGGACCGACTTCGCCGGGTACGCCCGCGCGCAGCGGGAGCCCGGCGCGCTGGCCGCGCTCGACGGCCACCTTGCCTACTGGCGTGACCGGCTGGCCGGTGCGCCGGTCACCAGCACGCCGCGCCCGGACCGGCGCCGCCCGCTGGTGCAGACCCACCGCGGCGGCCGGCACGTGCTGGCGCTGCCCTCCGCGCTGTCGGGGTCGATGGCGGCGCTGGCCCAGCAGTCGGGGGTGGCGTTCAACGCCGTCGCGCTGGCCGGGTTCACCGCGGCGCTGTCGCAGACCACCGGCCAGGACGACCTGGTGGTCGGTACGCCGGGCGCCGGGCGCTCGCGCACCGAGCTGGAGCCGCTGATCGGCTCGTTCGCGAACATGCTGGTGCTCCGGCTGGACCTGTCCGGTGACCCGTCGGTGCGCGAGGCGGTGCGCCGGGCGCACCAGTGCACCGGTGAGGCCTACCGGCACCAGGACGCGCCGTACGCGCGCGTCGTGGAGGAGGTCGCGCCGCCCCGCGACCCGGGCATCAACCCGCTGTTCCAGGTGATGTTCACGGTCACCGACGCCGGTGCGGCCGAGCGCGCGGCGGCCGGGGTGCGGTTCACCCCGGTGCCGGTGGACAACCAGCTCACCGACTTCGACCTGTTCGTGACGCTGTCCCGGCGGGCCGGCGGTGACGAGCTGGTGCTCGACTACAACGCCGACCTGTACCTGCCCGGCACCGTGGCGCGGCTGGCGGAGCGGATCTCGGCGGTGCTGTCGGAGATGGTCCGCGCCGCCGACACGCCGCTGCGGCAGCTGCCGTCGATGGCCCGGCCCGAGGTCGTGCTCGGTGCGACGTTCACCGCCGACCTGCTGGCCGACCCGCTGCGGTTCTGGCTGGACTTCGCCCAGGCCCCGGCCACGGTGCGCACCGCGCCGTACGGGCAGCTCGTGCAGCACCTGCTCGCCCCCGGCGACGCGGCCGCGACGGTCGGGCTGCTGCGCTGGGAGGACTGGCTGCGCCGCGCGGCCGCCGACGCCGACCCGGCCGCGGTGCTGGACACGGCCATGCGCGACCTCGAAGCCGCCGTCGCCGGCCACCGCCGCCGCACCGCGGCCCCGCTGGCGCTGGTGCGCTGCCCCGCGTCCCCGGCCGCCGCCGAGCGTGGCTGGTCCGGGCTGTTCGCGCGCCTCGACGACCGGCTGGCCGCGCTGGCGCACACCGTGCCGGGCGTGACCGTCGACTGGGCCGAGGAGCACCCGTACGAGGTGCTGCACGACGCGGTCACCGACGGCCTCGCGCACATCCCGTACCCGCCGGCCTACTTCGCCGCGCTGGCCGCCATCGCGGTACGCCGCCTGCCGGCGCCGGACGCCGAGCCGGAGCGGGTCGCGTACGCCGCCGAGCAGCTGGCCGACCCGGCCGAGGTCGCCGAGCGGGTCGCCCCGCGCGCGACGGCGGTGGCGGGGGAGCAGCTGGTCGAGCCGGGCACCCCGACCGAGCAGCGGCTGGCCGAGATCTGGCGCGAGGTGCTGCGCGTCGAGCAGGTGGGCGCGAACTCCGACTTCTTCGCCCTCGGCGGGCACTCGCTGCTGGCCACGCAGCTGCTGTCGCGGCTGCGCCGGGAGTTCGGCCGCGAGGTGTCGCTGTACGCCCTGTTCACGAACCCGACCCTGGCCGGGCTGGCCGCGGTGGTCGACGCCGCCGAGGGGCAGGCGGCCGACGTGCTGCGGCCCGCGCCCGCCGACGCGGTGCCGGTGGCGTCGTCGATCCAGCAGCGGCTGTGGGCGACCAGCCAGCTCGACAGCGAGGACGCCCGGCACAACACGATGTTCGCCGCGACCCTGCGCGGTGCACTGGACGTCGACGCGCTGCGCCGGGCCGTGGGAGAGATCGTGCGCCGCCACGAGGTGCTGCGCACCACGTATCCCGAGCACCGGGGCCTGCCCCGGCCGGTGGTGCACGCGGAGCTGTCCGCCTGGTGCGAGCCGGTCGACATGTCGGCGGCCGCCGACCGGCGGCGGGCCGTGGCCGAGCACGTCGAGGCACACGCGGGGTTCGCGTACTCGCTCGCAGACGGGCCGCTGGTGCGGGTGCGGCTGCTGCGCGCGGCACCGGACGAGCACCACCTGCTGATCGGTATGCACCACATCATCTGCGACAGCACGTCGTGGGGCATCTTCCTCGACGAGCTGGGGGTGCTGTACGACGCCTACAGCGCGGGCCTGCCCTCGCCGCTGCCGGAGGTGGCGGTGCAGTTCGGCGACTTCGCCTACGAGCAGCAGCAGTGGCTGGCCGGCCCGCAGGTCGAGACGCACCTGGCGTACTGGCGGGACCGGTTGCGCGACGCGGCGGCGCCGGTGGAGCTGCCCGGTGACGCGCCGTCCGGCACGGACGGTGACGTCGCGGGCCGGGCGGGTCGGGTGTTCCCGGCCGAGGTCGGCGCCGCGGTGCGGGAGCTGGCCAGGGCGGAGGGCGTCACCCCGTACAGCGTGCTGCTGACCGTGTTCGCGGTGCTGCTGCAGCAGGAGTCGGGCCAGTCGGACCTGGTCATCGGCATGCCGACCAGCGGCCGGGACCGCGCCGAGCTGCAGCAGGTCATCGGCTGCTTCGCCGACCTGCTGCCGCTGCGCCTGGACGTGTCGGGCGGGCCGACGTTCCGGCGGCTGGTGCGGCGCCTGCACGCCACGGTCAAGGACGCCCAGGCGCACCAGCGCCTGCCCTTCCCGAAGATCATGGAGGCGTTGCGGCTGCCCCGCGACTCGTCGCGGCACTCGCTGCGGTGCGTGCTCAACTACGCCGACGCCGCCGAGGAGCCGCCGACGCTGCCGGGCCTGGCCGTCGAGCCGCTGCCCGCCGGCGCGGCGGGGGCCGACTTCGACGTGCTGTTCACCCTCGACTGGCTCGGTGACCTGCTGGAGGCGGACTTCACGTACTCCGCCGAGCTGTTCAGCGCGCAGCGCGCCGAGGAGGTCGTGGCCCGGTTCGGGCGGCTGCTGACCGAGCTGGTGTCCGCACCGGACACCGTGGTCGCCGCCGAGGCGGTCGCGCCCGAGCAGCACGCCGACGCCGTCGGGCTGGCGTCGTCGTTCCCGGTGCGGGAGCTGGAGCCGACCCTGCGGTTCTGGTCGCAGCTGCTCGGCGAGCCCGGCCTGGCGGTGCGTACCGCGCCGGCCGGGCAGGTGCGCCGGCCGCTGCTGGATGCGGACGGCCCGTTCCGGGGCACGGCCCTGGACGTGCTCCTGCTGCGCTGGGAGGACCTGCTGCCGGGCACGCTCGCGCTGCCCGCGGCAGTGGTGGCCTGGGAGCGGGCGCTGGCCGACCTGGCCGTGGCGGTCGCCGCCCACCAGGATCGGACCGGCGCCGAGCTGGTCGTCGGCGTGTGCCCGGCGTCGGCGGACTACGCCGGAGACCGGTGGGCGGGGGTGCTGGGCGGGCTGACCGACCGGCTGGCGGCGTTCGCCGCGACCCAGCCCGCCGTGCGGGTGATCGCGATGGACCGGTGGGCGCGCCGCTACGGCGTCACCGACCCGCACCCGGGCCGCGACGGCGCGGCGTACCACGAACTGTTCGAGACCGCGCTGGCCACGGCCGTTGCCCGGCTGGCGCGTCGCCGCCGGCACCTGCCGGTGACCGCCGTGGCCGCCGACCCGGCCGCGTTCGGGCCCGAGCTGGTCGCGGTGGTCCGGGATCAGCTCGGCCACGGCCGCGAGGTCGTGCTGAGCGCGCCACCGGCCCTGCCGGAGCTCGCGGCGCTGGTCACCGTCGGCGCCGTCCGGGTCGGCAGTCCGCCGCAGGGCGCGGTCACGCTCGACCCGGCCCGGCCGTCGGCGCACCTGTGGCAGCTCGACGTGCCCGCCTTGCACCCGGCCGAGCCGGTGCCGCTGGCCGCCGACCTGCTCACCGAGCTGGCCGAGGAGCTGTCCACGGCCGACGGCATCGCCGAGGCGGTACGCACCGGACGCCGGCGTTCGGCACGCGGCACGGTCGCGGCACCGCGCACCGACCGGGAGCGGACCCTGGCCGCGATCTGGGCCGAGGTCCTGCACACCGCCGAGGTCGGCATCCACGACGACTTCTACGAGCTGGGCGGCGACTCGCTGCTGGCCATCACCGTGGCGTTCCACGCCGCGGAGGCGGGCATCCAGCTGTCGGCGCGGCAGCTCACCGAGCGGCGCACCATCGCCGAGCTCGACCTGGACCGCGACACCGCTGCGGCCGCCGTGGCCGTGTGCACCGACGTCGCGGAGGGCGAGGGGCCGCTGACCCCGGCGCAGCTGTGGTGGTTCGAGGAGGTCGCCACCACGATGGAGCACCCGTCGTGGTTCAACCACCCCTACTACCTGGACGTGCTGCGTCCCGTGTCGGCCGGGCACCTGGGCCGCGCGGTGCGGCTGCTGGCCGAGCACCACGCCTCGCTGCGGCTGCGGTTCGTGCGCGGGGAGGACGGCACGCTGCGCCAGCACCACGCCGACGGCGCCGACGCGGTGCCGTTCACCAGCCACGACCTGGCCGGCGAGGAGCCCGCGGCGCAGGACGCGGCCATGCTGCGGCTGGCCGCCGACGCGCAGCGCACGCTCGACGTGACGGCCGGGCCGATGTGCCGGGTGCTGCACTTCGCGACCGGCCCGGACCGCCCGGACCGGGTGCTGATCATCGCGCATCACCTGGTGGTCGACGCGATCTCCCGGGACCTGCTGCTCGGTGACCTGCGCACCCTGTGTACGCAGCTGGAGGCGGGCGAGCAGCCGCGGCTGCCCGCCCGGACCAGCGCCTACGGCGTGTGGGCGCGGCGGCTGTCCGAGCACGACATGACCGGGCAGCTGCCGTACTGGCTGACCCAGACCGCCGACGAGGCCACCATGGTGCCGCCGGACCACCCGGACGGCGTCACGACCCTGGCCGCCGGGGCGATGCTCAGCTCGACGCTCACCGTCGCGCAGACCGACGGCCTGCACGAGGTGGTGCGGCGGCTGCGCGCCGGCGTCCGCGACCTGATCATGTGGGGGGTCACCGAGGCCGTCGCGGCCCGCGCCGGCGGCGACCGCTGCCTGCTGGCCACCACCGGCCACGGGCGCGAGGACCTGTTCGCCGACATCGACCTCAACCGCACCACCGGCTGGTTCCAGGTCATGTACCCGGTGCTGCTGGAACTGCCCGCCGGCGGCGCCGCCGCCGACCGGGCCGCGCACGTCGCCGCCCAGCTGTCCCGGGTGCCCGACAACGGCATCGGCTACGGCGTGCTGCGCTACGCCACCACCGACGATGCGGTACGCGCGCAGCTGGGCAAGCTCGTCCAGCCCCGGATCGCCGTCAACTACATGGGCAACTTCGGCTTCGACGAGGTGTCCCAGGCCGACGACCTGTTCGACGTCTGCGACGCCCCCTACGGCGACACCGACGACGGCGTCGGCCGGTGGCCCTACGACCTGGACGTCGGCGGCGTGATCGTCGGCGGCCGGCTCCGGCTCGACGTCGGCTACAGCACCACCGTCTACACCGCCGAGACCGCGCAGGCGTTCCTCGACGAGCTCTGCGCGCGGCTGGTCGGCCTCATCGACCCGGCCGACCCCCACCCGGCCTCGGCCACCCTCCAGGAAGGAACCGCACGATAATGCGACGCCCCGCCGGATTCGCGGCTTTCTCCGTGCTCTGGGCAGGACAGTTCCTGTCCGTGCTCGGCACCCGCATGACCAACTTCGCCGTCAGCGTCTGGGTATGGGACCAGACCGGCAGCACCACCCAGTTCACCCTCACCCTGTTCTTCGCGTTCGCCGCGACCGTGCTGTTCAGCCCGGTCGCCGGCGCGATCATCGACCGCTGGAACCGCCGCACCACCCTCATGCTCGCCGAGGTCGGCACCGCGCTGGCCACGGTGGTGCTGATGGCGCTGTTCCTCACCGACTCCGCCACCATGTGGCAGCTGTACCTGCTCAACTTCGTCACCGGCGCGTTCGTCGCGTTCCAGGTGCCGGTGTTCCAGGCCACGATCACGCTGATGATGGAGCGCGGCAACTACCCGCGGGCCAACGCCATGATGTTCGCGGTCCGCACCACCCCGGAGCTGTTCGCGCCGCTGCTGGCCGCGCTGCTGATGACCAGCATGAACATCGAGACGGTGCTCGCGCTGGACAGCCTGTCCTACCTCTTCGCGATCGGGTCGGTGCTGCTGATCGCGCTGCCGCCCACCCCGCCCCGCCCCGCCGAGGAGGCCCCGTCCACCTTCTGGGAGGACTGCCGGCTCGGGTTCCGCTACATCCTGCGCAGCAGGCCGCTGCTCAACCTCGAGATCTTCCTGATCGTCATCAACATCCTCGCCGCCGTCGGCTGGCTGCTGCTGCGCCCGATGGTGCTGGAGCGCACCGGCGACGACGCCGACTCGCTGGCGCTGGTGCTGGCCACCGGCGCGATCGGCGGCATCGGCGGCACGATCCTGGTCGCGCTGCTCAAGACCCCCCGCGACAAGATGCGCTACGTGCTGTGGGCGACCGTCGCCTTCAGCGTCATCGGCCGCATCGTGTACGGCGTCTCCGACGTGATCCTGGTCCTCGGCTTCGCGCTGATCGTCGTGCACATGTGCATCCCGGTCATCGACGGCTACGCCACCTCGGTCTGGCAGGAGAAGGTCGAGCCGCACGTGCAGGGCCGCGTCTTCGCCGCCCGCCAGTTCGTCGAGGAGCTGTCCGTGCCGATCGCGACGCTGATCGCCGGACCGCTGCTGGAGTACGTCATCGTCCCGTGGATGGCGCAGGGGCAGCCGGGCGCGAGCCTGTTCGGCGGCCTGGTCGGCACCGGGCAGGCCGGCGGCATCGGCCTGGTGTTCGTGGCGATCGGCGTGCTCGGCACCCTGCTGGCCGTGGTGTCGTTCGTGACGCCCAGCATCCGGCGCATCGAGACGATCCTGCCCGACGTGGCGCCCGAGCCCGCCGCCGACGAGCCCGACCCGGCCGCCGACGCCCCGGTCGCCGCCGCTGCCGCGGCCAAGCAGCCGGTGGAAGCGGCGGTGGGGTCGTGACCGCCGTCGTCGAACCCGCCCACCTGCATGACCTCGTCGCCGACGTGCTCGACCTGTCACCCGGGACCGTCACCGACGACGACGGCCCCGCCACCCTGCCCGACTGGACCAGCCTGCGCCACCTCCAGCTGATCGTGACGCTGGAGGAGGTCTACCAGGTGTCCTTCGCCTACGAGGAGGTCCGCGACGTGCCGTCGATCGGATTCCTGCGCACCCTCCTGCGCGGCAAGGGGGCCGCGGTATGAGCACCCTCACCCCGCACCAGCAGCGCACCGCCTGGAAGCAGGCCGTCCGCGCCGGCGACCCGGCCGTGCTGCGGATCAGCCTGCTGGCCAGCTACACCGTCGACCAGCTCGTGCCGTACCTCGGCCTGCCCCTGCACCAGGCCGGGCTGCCCGCCCGGTTCCACGTCGGACCGTTCGACCAGATCGTCCGGCAGTGCCTGGACGACGACGGCGAGACCGCGGCCGCCGCACCGGACGTGCTGGTCACCGCGCCCCGCTTCGAGGAGCTCGGCCCGGCCGGGCCGAGCTGGGTCCAGGACCTGACCGACCTCGCCGACGCGGCCCGCGCCGCCGCCGGCCGCTGGCAGGCGACGCTGGTGTTCGTCCTGCCCGCGCTGCCCGACGAGCGCGACCACGGCGTCGGCGACGCCGCCTCGCTCGTCGGGACCGCCGCCCTGGCCACCCAGGCCAGGGAGGCCGCGCGGGTGCTGCTGGCCGGGCAGCCCGGCGTGCTGGTCGCCGACGCCGAGGACGCGATCCGCGACGTCGGCGCCGCCCGCGCCCACCACCCGGCGATGTTCCAGCTCGCCAAGGTGCCCTACACCGAGGAGCTGTTCGCCCGCCTCGGCGGGCAGCTCGCCCGGCTGCTGGCCGGCCGGTACGGGGCCGGGGTGCGCGCGGTCGTGCTCGACGCCGACAGCCTGTCCGGCGCCCCCGCCGCCGCGCTGCGCGCACCGCTGCGCGCGCTGCGCCGCTCCGGCACCCGGATCGGCCTGTGCGCCACCGACCCGGCGGTCTGGTCCGGGCTGGCCGCCCACTGCCCCGAGCTGGTCACCCACGCCGAGGCGACCGTGCTCGACCCGGGCCCGGCCGCCGCGCGGCTGGCCGAGGTCGCCGCGGCCCTCGACGTCCCGGCCGGCTCGGCGGTCCTGGTCACCACCGACCCCGACCTGCTGCCCGGCCGGGCGGTGCTGCTCGGGTCGCAGCCGGAGACGTGGCCGGCGGCCCTGGCCGCCGCGGGTCTGTTCGACCGGCCCGCACCGCTGAGCGCGGGCCCGTCCCCGGCCGGGGCGGCACCCGTCGCCGCCGTCCCGGCACCGTCGCAGGTGTCGCTGGACGACTTCGTGGCGAGCCTCGACGTCGTCGTCGACGTCACGCCGGCAGCCGGCCGGCTGGACAAGGTCGCCGAGGTCGTCGCCCGGGCGAAGGACTTCACCCTCGGCAACGACCAGGACGCCGCCGCGATCGCCGCATACGACGGCGAGGTGCTCGCGGTGTCGGTCCGCGACCGGTTCGGCGACTACGGTCTCAGCGGCGCGGTCGGGCTGCGCCGCGCCGACGGCGTGTGCACCGTGGACCTGTTCTCGCTGTCCTGCCCGGTGCTGGGCCGGCAGGTCGAGGACGCGGTGCTGCGCGACATCACGGCCCGCGCCGACGGCGCCGACGTGGTGTTCCGCTACCGCGAGACCGAGCACAACGGCGCCGCGCTGACGTTCCTGCGGGCGCTGCCGCAGACCCCGGCCGGGCAGGCCGGCGCGGTGCACGCGCTGACCTGGTCCGAGCCCGCGCCGGCCCGTGCCCCGCGCCGGGCCGGGGTGCCGTTCGGCATCGTCGCCATCGGACAGGCCCTGCCCGAACCGTCCGACGTGGCCGAATTCGCCCCGGCCTACACCGACGAGCTGGACCGGATCCGCGGCTGGGGATACCGCACGTTCCACCGCGCGCCCGACGGCGTCGGGCTGACCGACCTGGCCGTCGACGCGGGCCGGCAGGCGCTGGCCGAGGCGGGCGTCGCCACCGAGGACGTCGACCTGGTCGTGCTGGCCATCGCCGACCTCGCCGAGTACCTCTACTGGGATCCCGCGGCGGCCGTCCAGGCCCGCCTGGGCGCCCAACGCGCCGAGGCGGTGCTGGTCAACCAGGCCTGCGGCGGCGGCGTGGCGGCGTTCGACCTGGTCGCGGGCAAGCTCGCCCTGCACCCCGGCTACCGGACCGCGCTGCTGATCGGCGCGAACCGGGTGGCCGAGCCGTACTGGAACCGCATGGCGATGAACACCAGCATCTACTCCGACGGCGCGGCGGCGGCGGTGCTGCGCCGCGACCACGGCGGCTACCGGTGGCTGGCCACCGAGACGATCACCGACGGGACGTACGCCGACTTCATGCGCATGGACGTCGGCGCCGCCGCGGCACCGTTCCTGGCCGGGCAGGGCGACCAGCCGCACGTCCGCAACCCGCAGGACCGGCTGGACGCGTTCTTCAACGGCGACGTGCGCGCCATGTACCGGTTCGTCTCGATGATCCGGGCCCGCAGCCGGGAGGTCGTCGACCGCGCCTGCGCCGCCGCGGGCGTCACCCGCCAGGACATCCGCCGCGTCATCCACTTCAACGACAACGGCCGCCAGCTGGCCGACCTCGCCAAGGACCTCGACATCGCCCTGCACCACACCAACGTCGAAGCCGCCCTGGACCACGGCCACATCGGCTGCGCCGACCAGCTCGTCACGCTGCGGCGGCTGCAGGCGGCCGGGGAGCTGAACCCCGGCGACGTGGTGGCACTGACCAGCACCAGCAGCGGCATGCACTGGATCTGCACGCTGCTGCAGGTGTGAGAGAGACGGAGAAGCACGACATGACCACCGAGACCGACGTCGTGGCTCGCGCCCGCGCCCTGCGCGACCCCGCCGCGCCCGCCGACCCGGACCTGCTCACCGACCTCGCGGCGCTGACCGCGCCCACCGCGCTGCGCGACGCCGGCCGCGCCCTGGCCGGCATCGCCCCGGCCCGGGCCGGCCGCGCCGGGCAGAGCCTGCGGCCCCTGCGGATCGCGGTCGCGGCCACGTTCACCGCGGAGAACGTCGCACCGATCCTGCGCGCCGAGCTGCTGCGTGCCGGCATCGCGCCCGAACTGCACGTGTGCGGCTTCGACCAGCTGCTGGTCGAGCTCAGCGACCCCGAGTCGGACCTGGCCGCGTTCGCCCCCGACGTCACCCTGTGCCTGCTGCACGACGAGGCGCTGCTGCCCCGCGACTGGGACCCCACCGACCTCACCACCCTCACCGACGCCACCACCCACCGGCTCGACATGCTCGAACAGGCCGTCGCGGGCTTCACCGGGCGCGCAGGCGGCGCTATCGTGCTGCACACCGTGCCGCTGGCCCGCAACCAGCAGCGCCGCGTGATCAGCTACGGCGGCCGGGCCGCACTCGGCCGCGCCTGGCGCGAGGTGAACCAGCGGCTGCTGGACCTGCCCGCCCGCCACCCGTCCGTGCACGTCCTCGACTTCGAGGCGCTGCTCGCCGACCACCCCGGACCGGTACGCGACGACCGCCTCTACCGCTTCGCCAGCATGGCCTGGACGATCGGCACCGAGGCCGCGTACGCCCGCGAGGCCGCCGCGTTCTGCCGCGTCACCGCCGGGCTGTCCGCCAAGCTCGTCGTCGTCGACCTGGACAACACCCTGTGGGGCGGCGTCCTCGGCGACGACGGCCCCGAGGGCATCCAGGTCGGCGGCGCCTACCCCGGCAACTGCTACACCGACCTGCAGCAGGGCCTGCTCGCCCTGCGCCGCCAGGGCGTCCTGCTGGCCGTGTGCAGCAAGAACGAGCAGGCCAACGTCGACAGCGTGCTCGCCGCCCACCCGGAGCTGACGCTGCGCGCGGACGACTTCGTGGCGACCGTCGCGAACTGGGGCCGCAAGGACCACAACATCCGCCAGCTCGTGCAGACCCTCAACCTCGGCCTGGACAGCGTCGTGTTCGTCGACGACAGCCCGTTCGAATGCGAGCTGGTCGCCCGGGAGATCCCCGAGGTCCGGGTCGTCCGGCTCAGCGGCGACCCGGCCGGCCACGCCGCCGCCGTGCTCGAACCGCAGTTCTTCGGCGCGCTGGCCACCACCGCCACCGACCGCGAGCGCACCGGCATGTACCGCGCCCGCGCCGAACGCGAGCAGTTCGCCGCGTCGTTCGTGTCCACCGGCGACTACCTGGCCGGGCTCGGCCTCACCGTCACTGTCACCCCCGCCGACGAGTACACGCTGCCCCGGATCGTCCAGCTCGCCGCGCGCACCAACCAGTTCAACCTCAACCCGCGCGCCCACGGCGAGAGCCGCACCCGGGAGATGGCCGGCTCGCCCGACCACCTGGTGCTCGGGGTGGAGGTGTCCGACCGGTTCGGCCGCGAGGGCCTGGTCGGGGCGGCCTGGGTGGCCAAGGGCGGCGACCACTGGCTCATCGAGAACTTCGTGCTCAGCTGCCGGGTGTTCTCCCGCGGCGTCGAGCAGGCCGTGCTCGCCCACCTCGCCGCGCTCGCCCGGACCTCGGGCGCGACGGTGCTGCTGGCCGACTACCGGCGTGGGGACCGCAACAAGGCCGCCGCGTCCCTGGTCGAGCCGTTCACCGTGGGCGCCGACACCGACGGGGTCACCCGGCACACGCTCGACCTCGGCGCGGCGGAGGTAGCCGCACCCGCATGGATCACCCTGGAGTGGAAGGAACCTGCCCATGTCTGACGTCACCGGCACCGTCGTCGGGCTCGTCGAACGGGTCACCGAGCTGCCCGACATCTCCGCGGAGTCGCGGTTCCACAACCTCGCGAACTGGACCAGCCTGTCCGCGCTGCGGCTGCTCACCGACATCGAGGACGAGTTCGGCGTGCAGCTCGACCTGCGCTCCTACCTCGCCGTCAACGACGTCGGGCAGCTGTCCGACCTCGTCAGCACCGCGCTGGGGGACCGATGATCCTGCGCATCGACCACGTCGGCATGGTGGCGGCGGACCTGAAGGCGGCCGCCACCGGCCTGCGGATGCTGACCATGAACCCCGACGAGCACGATATCGTCACGACGTACGACGTGGAGTGCCAGTTCTGGCGGCGGGAGGGCGACCCGACGGCGATCGAGATCGTCACCCCGGCCGGGCCGTCCAGCCAGGTCACCGGGCACCTGCGCCGCAGCGGCCCGGGCCTGCACCATGTCGCGTTCGAGGTCGACGACATCGTCGCCGAGCTGGCCGTCCTGCGTGCCCGGGGCGCGGTCCTGGTCGACGACGAGCCGCGCCCCGGCGGGCAGCCGGGACTGCAGATCGCGTTCGTGCACCTCGGGCCCGCGACCGGGCTGCTGGTCGAGCTGGTCCAGTACGCCGAGCCCCGGGTCCGTCCCGTGGCGGACGTGCCCCGGCAGCGGGCTGCCGCCGGGGGATGGGCGCTGGACGTGCGGTGAACGCCGGGCGCCGGCCGCGCCGGTGCCCGGCACGGTCCTCCACACCGCTGGAGTGACCATTTCGGAAGCTGCGACCTGTGCCGAACGACCGCCGAGAGGTCGTTCGGCACACTGTGCCCACGGGCCGGAACGTCCGGCCCGGCCGCCTCGACGACCCCGGGGGAACCGTTGACCGTACGAGAACTCGTCTCATCGCGATGGCTGCCGTTCCGCGGCAGCGGCCGCGGGGTGTCGGTGTTCTGCCTGCCGCATGCCGGCGGCGCCGCCCACGCCTACCGCGACTGGACCGGTGCCACGGCCCATCCCGGCGTGGACTTCGTGCCGGTGGAGCTGCCCGGTCACGGTCGCCGGATGGCCGAGGCGCCGGTCACCGACCTCGACCTGCTCACCGCACAGCTGGTCGAGGTGGTCGGCGGGTACACCGCCGAGACCGGCCGCCCGTACGCGCTGTTCGGCCACAGCATGGGCGGCCTGCTCGCGTACCACCTGGCGAGCCGCCTCGCGGCGTCCGCCCATCCCGGACCCGTCTGCCTCTTCGTCTCCGGCTGCCGCCCGCCGCACCGGCGGCCCGCCGTCGAGCTGCACGGTCTCGACGACGCCACGCTGGTGGCGACGCTGGTGCGCTTCGGCGGCCTGACGGCGGAGATCGCCGCGCACACCGAGCTGATGGCCTTGATACTTCCCGCGCTGCGGGCCGACCTGGCGCTGTTCGCCGGCTACCGGCCGTCCGGGCCCGCGCTCCCGGCGCCGATCGTCGCGCTGGCGGGGGCGCAGGATCCGCTGGCCGGACCGGAGGACCAGCGGGGCTGGCGGGGACACACCAGCCGCGGGCTGACCGAGCGCGTGTTCCCCGGCGGCCACTTCTACCTGCATGACAACCCGGGCGAGGTGATGCGGGAGATCGCCCGCCGCATCGTGCACCGCGGGCCGGTCGCGAGCGCCGGCCGGATGACCGGGGCGCATCGCAGTCTGTGAGATGCGGCCCGGCGCCCGCGCGTGTCGCGGATGACCGGGCCGCTTCTCAGCGGGCATCGGGGTCGGTCAGCTGGTGGGGCTGGGCGTGGCACCCAGCATCTGGCGCATCTGCGCGATCTGCGCCGTCTGGCTGGCCTGGATCTTCGCGGCGAGCTGCTTGACGGCCGGGTTCACGCCGCCGGCGATCTCGGCCTTGGCCATCGCGACCGCACCCTCGTGGTGGGCGATCATCATCTGCAGGAACATCCGGTCGAACTGCTCGCCGGTCATGTTCTGCATGCGGCCCATGTCGGGCATCGGTCCCATCGACGGCATCATGCCGCGGCCCATCGGCGGCGACACCGACGGCATCGCCATGCCGGGTCCCATCGACGGCACCGGCTTGCCCCACTGCCGCAACCAGGTGCTCATCTGCTCGATCTCGGGCGCCTGCTCCTGCCCGATCTCGACGGCGAGCTGCTTGACCTGGGCGTCGGCCGCCATCTGGGCGGCCATCCGGGCCATCATCAGCGCCTGCTGGTGGTGGACGATCATCTGCTGCAGGAACTGCACGTCGGTGTCGTTGAACTGCTGCGTCGGGCTCGGCTGCGCCACCGCGGGCACCGGCGCGCGCTGCGTGGTCTGCGTGCCGGCGCAGCCTGCCGTGCCGGCGGTCATCAGCACTGCGGTGAGCACCGCGATGCGAACGGTGTGACCCATGTCGGCCTCCCTGGGACGAGTCACCTCGACCACCCTAGATCCGAGAAGACATGATTGGTGGGGATACGCCCCAGGTGGAGGACCGTGCTCCGCGCGGGCGGATGCCCCGGGACGAACCGGGCACGCCGGTCACCCCTCGTCGATGACCTCGGCCAGGTCACGGCGGGGCGTGGGAAAGCCCGCCCGGCCGGTGCCGACCCGCAGCACCATCTGCGGCACGCCGGCACGGCCCAGGGCGAGTCGCAGGCCGTCCCGCTCGGTCCGGTTCTCGATCGGCTGGGACAGCATCGAGGCGGCCAGTCCGGCGTCGGTGATGGTGAGCAGCACCCGTTGCAGCGCGAGGCCGGCCTGGAGTTGCTGCGCCGGGGTGTCGGCGGCGGTGCCGAGCACGACGACCAGCGGGTCGGGATCGAAGTCGCCGCCGGGTGAGGGCTCGTGGCCGCCGTACGCGCGGCGTGGCAGCAGGTCGTCTGGCTGCGGGGCGGAGCCGGCTGCCGGTGCGGGCACCCCGTCGCGGTCGTCGCGGTCGGGCCGGGTCCAGGTGCGCAGCTCGGTCTGGTATGCGCTGTCGGCGGTCAGGGCGGCGTCGGCCGCGCGGACGATCTCGGAGACGACCTCGACGGACGCGGGCCCGTGGATGATCTCGGCCCAGGCGCCCTCGGCGTGCGCGGCGTCGATGATCTGAACATGCGCGTGGACGGGGACCGGAGCCGGGTAGAACGGCTCCCGGTTGCTGAAGCGGCGTTCGACGGCGGCGAACAGCGCCTCCTCGGCAGGGGTGGCCTGCCAGGCCGTGGTGGGGGTGAGCCGGGCGAGCAGCGTCGGGTCGTCCGGGTCGGGCAGCAACTGCACCCGTGCGGCCAGGCCCATGGCGGCCAGGGCCAGGCGGGCGTTGAGCGTCGCGGCGCCGCAGGCGATGCGCAGCGCCCAGCCGGTGGGGTCGGCGACCGGCAGGCGCCGGGCGGGGTCGGCGTGGACCTCGATCGCGCCGTCGTGGTTGCGAAAGCGCCAGGGTTGGCTGTTGTGCAGGGACGGGGCCCGGACGGCGGCGGCGACGACATCGCGGAACGCGGTGTCGGTCAGGGTCAGCGCGATGGTCATGACGGTCTCCTGAGATGTCCCGCGGTGGTCGGCGAGGGGCCTGTCCTGATCATCCACGGTGTACGGCCATGGGACTGCGGTTTCCGGCGCGTCGGCACGAGGCGGGAGCGCCGGTGCGGTGCGGGCCGGGCGGGCCGCGCCGGGGCGGCCCGCCCGGCCGTCGGGACTAGATCCGGAACACGATCCGGGCGGTCACCCGCGAGTCGAGGACCTCCTCGATGGCGTCGTTGATCTCGTCGATGTCGCGGATCTCGTACTGCACGGTGGTGCGTCCGGCGGCGTGCAGGGCGAACACCTCGGCCAGGTCGGCGCGGGTGCCGACGATGGATCCGATGATCGTCAGGCCGCCGAGGACGGTCTCGAACACCGGCAGCCGCATGATGTTGTCCTTGGGCAGCGACACCAGGACCAGCCGGCCGCCGCGGCGCAGGCAGGCGTGGGCCTGCTCGAGCACGGTGGGGCTGGCCGCGAGCACGACGGCGACGTCGGCGCCGCCGATGGCCTGGATCGCGGCGACGGGGTCGGTGTGCGCGGCGTCGATCGTGTGCGCGGCGCCGAGTTTGCGGGCCAGGGCGAGCTTCTCCTCGGTGACGTCGACGGCGATGGCGTCGCCGCCGAAGAGCTGCGCGTACTGCAGCGCGAGGTGGCCCAGGCCGCCGATGCCGAAGATCGCGACCCGCTCGGTGGGCCGGACGGCGGCGACCTTGATCGCCTTGTAGGTGGTGAGGCCGGCGCAGGTCAGCGGAGCGGCGTCGAACGGGCTGACGCCTTCGGGGACCGTCACGACGTGGCGGGCGTACGCGACGGCGAACTCGGCGTGGCCGCCGTCCATGCCGTAGCCGGTGTTGCGCTGCGACTCGCACAGCGTCTCGCGCCCGCTGACGCAGTACTCGCAGGTGCCGCAGCTGTAGCCGAGCCACGGCATGGCGACGCGGTCGCCGACGGCGACCTCGGTGACGCCGCGGCCGAGGCGTTCGACGATGCCGATGCCCTCGTGTCCGGGGATGAACGGCAGCGCGGGCTTGACCGGCCAGTCGCCGCGGGCGGCGTGGATGTCGGTGTGGCACAGGCCGCTGGCCTCGACCCGGACCAGGATCTGACCGGGGCCGGGCTGCGGGACGGGCACGTCGCCGACGGTCAGCGGGGCGGCGAAGTCGGTGACCACGCAGGCACGCATGACTGCTCCTCTCCTCATCACCTCTCGGTGGCTTCACCTTCGAGCCTCGTCCGTCGCCGCGTCGCGGTCACGAGACCCTGGACCCGTTCCGCGGGACCTTCGTCCCGCCCCGGGCTGCCCCCAGCGGACGGCGCCCGGCCAGGCCGTCCGCTGGGACGGCGAGACCGGGCATGGGTGCGGCAAGCGGGCGGCGCCGGTGGTCCGGCCGGGTGCGGGGCCGCGCCGGTGGCGGCCGGGTGCGCCGGTCGGGCTGCCTCAGCGCCGGGCGCCGCCGAGCAGCCGCACCGCGAGCACCGCGGCCTGGGTGCGGCGTTCCAGGCCGAGCTTGGCCAGGATGCTGGTGACGTAGTTCTTGATCGTCTTTTCGGACAGGAACATCTTCTCGGCGATCTCGTGATTGGTCAGGCCGTCGGCGATGTGGCCGAGGATGCGGCGTTCCTGCTCGGTGAGCGCGGCGAGCTCGGGCGGCTGGTGCACGCCGCGGCGGATGCGGTCGAGGACCTGCGCGGTGACGGCCGGGTCGAGCAGGGACTGGCCGGCGGCGACGCGGCGTACGGCGTCGAGCAGGTCGGTGCCGCGGATCTGCTTGAGGACGTACCCGGCGGCCCCGGCCATGATCGCGGCGAACAGCGCCTCGTCGTCCTCGTACGACGTCAGGATCAGGCCCTGGATGCGGGGGTCGACCGAGCGGACGTCGCGACACACGTCGATGCCGTTGCCGTCGGGCAGCCGGGCGTCGAGGATCGCGACGTCGGGGTGCAGCGCGGGGATGAGCCGGGCGGCCTCGCCGGCCGACCCGGATTGACCGACGACTTCGATGTCGCCGGGTTGCTGCAGCAGCTCGATGAGTCCGCGGCGGACCACCTCGTGGTCGTCGAGGACGAAGACTCGGATCATGGCGGGTTCCTGTCCCGGCCGGCTCGCGCTCCCGCGGGTCAGCGGCCGGTCTGGTCGATGGTGGCGGTGGCGTCGAACGGCAGCCGCGGGGTGTTTCCTGCCAGGGCGTGCTCGGGATCGGCGACACCGAGGCGCAGCACGAGGTAGGGGTGGCCGAGGTGCGACAGGATGCGGCGCATCATGGCCCGGGCGCCGTCGATCTCGACGACCTGGCTGAACGGCAGCACGGCCAGGCCCTGCAGGGTGGCGTGCAGCCACACCGCCGACAGGGCCTGCCCGGCGCGCAGCCACGCGGCGCGGTCGTCCTCGGCGCCGAACAGCACCACGTAGGTCGAGGCCTTGTCATGGCCGCCGCCGACGGCGAGGGTGCCGCGGGTGCCGAAGTCGCGCTCGCCGACGTCGGTCTCGGGCCGGCGGTCGGGGATGACCTCGGGCGGCAGTCCCGTGCCCGCGGGCCGGCCGGGGCCGGCCCACCGGTGCGTCTCCGCCTGGACGGCTGGTTCGGCCGCGGCGGCGTCCTCGGCGTGCGACACCGCGACGGCCAGATCGGTGACCTGGTCGGGGGTCAGCCGGTGCAGGTGCACGCCGACCGCGCCGGCGATCCGGCGCAGCTCGTCGACCTGGTCCGCGGTGACCGGGACGTCGACGTTCGGCCGGCGGTCGGTGTGGCGCAGCCGCAGGGCCTGCACCAGCCGCACCGCGTGGGCGGTCACCGGCGTGTCGCCGGTGATGGTGACGGTCGCCAGGTGCTCCGGCCGGGCCGGGTCGGGCAGTGGACGCACGGCGGTGTCGTGCCCCTCGGCGTGCAGGGCGACCTGCGCGTGGTGCAGCGCCGCCCCGCAGCTGACCAGCAGCATCCGCTCGTCCGGGTCGGTGCCGGGCAGCGCCCGGGTGGTGTCGGCGTACAGGTCGAGCCGGTCGGGGTGGATCCGCCAGTGCCAGGGCTGCGTGTTGTGGATCGAGGGAGCGCGGCCGGCGGCCTCGGCGGCCTGGGCGAAGGCCGCGGCGGGGGAGCGGTGCCGCTGGGCGGTGGGCGTGGCCATGGTGTGCCTCCAGAAGTCGTCTCGCCCAGTTCACGCTGCCTGCGTCGGGCGGGCCAGGAGCGAAGGTTCCTTCCGGCCGGGACTTTCGACCCTGCCGGGGAGCTGCCGCCGAGGGGATGAGCGTCGGCTTCACGCCGCCGGCGCGGCCCCGGTGGGTGGGGCCGCGCCGGCGGGGACTGTCGTCAGCGCAGGAACCCGTGGCGGCGGACCAGCGCGGTGCGTGCCCACCGCCGGCCCAGGCCCAGCGTGTCACCGGCGTTGGTCAGCGCCAGGGCGGCGAGCACGCCGGCGTAGACGAGGTGGTCGTCGAGGAAGGGGTTGTTCGCCGGGGGCAGGACGGCGGTCCACATGAGCACCAGCAGCAGCCCGCCTGCCACGGCGGCGGCGCGGACGCCGACGCCGGTGATCAGCGCGACGCCGATGCCGGCCAGGCCGATCATGAACAGCCAGTTCGTCCACCCCGCGCCGGCGATGCCCTGGTAGAACTCGGCGAACGGGCCTTCGGTGCCGAACTTGAGGAAGCCCTGGGTGGGCTTGCCGCCGTTGATCCAGGCGGCCTTGGTCGTGGTCTCGTGGCCGAGGCCGAACAGCTTGTCCAGGAACGCCCAGAGGAAGATCCAGCCCAGGGCCAGGCGCAGCCCGGCCATGACGTAGCGGGTGGCGCGGGCCGCACCGGTCTCGGCGGCCGCCGTGACCGGCGTGACCGGCGTGACCGGGTTGGCGGGGACGGCGGGGTGGCGGCCGTTGACGGTGGGGGCGGGGGCCAGCAGCGCGGGCATCTGACTGTCCTTTCTCTTCGGTTGACACCCTCATTCGATCGCGCATCCGCTCCGCTCCCCAGTGCCGGCGGGCCTGTCCCGGCGGGACCAACGTCACGTGCCCCGGGTGACCGTCGGCATGGGAGCGAGCACATCGGCCAACGGCCGGCGCGCTGTCGTGCCGGTGGCCACGGCGTAGCCGGCGCGTAGCAGGATCTGCGGAGGTGCGCCGCGGTGCAGGCCCAGGCGCAGCTGTTCGCGGATCGCGGGCACGTCGACCGGCTGCGACATCAGCGACGTCGCCAGGCCGCACGCGGTGGCGGTGAGCAGGACCCGCTGCAGCGCCTGGCCGGCCTGCAGATCGTCGTGCGGCGCGTGGCCGTAGGCGCCGAGCACCGCGACGAACGGGTCGCTCTCGTAGTCGCGGCCTGGCGCGCGGGGCGCCCCGCCGAAGTCGCGGCGGGTGAGCAGGTCCTGCGGTTCCGGGGTGGGGCCGCCGGCGTCGCGCGGGACCCCGTCCGGGCTCGGCCGCTCGCGAATCCAGGAGGCGAGTTCGGCGCCGTAGCCCGGCGTGGCCCGCAGCAGCCGGTCGGCGGTGTCGACGAGCTCGGCGACCATGTGCTGCGCGACGGGTCCCAGGATCAGATCGAGCCAGCAGCCCTCGGCGCGGGCGGCCGCGACGAGCCTGGCCCGCACATCCATGGGTACGGCGGTGTCCATGAACGGCCCGCGGTTGCTGTGCCTGCGCCCGATCGCGGTGAACAGCTCCTGGTCGCCGGGTGTGGCTGGATGCGGGGCCGTCAGGCGGATCTCGGCCAGGTGCAGCGGGTCGGCCGCGTCCGGTTGCAGCGTCGTCTCGGCGGACCAGCCCAGGTGGGCCAGGGCGACGCGGGCGTTGAAGATCGCCGCCCCGCAGGACAGGCGCAGGGCCCGCCCGTCGGGGTCGGCGATCGGCAGCCGGCGGTCCGGGTCGGCGTACACCCCGATGGTGTCCGCCCCGAGGCGGAACCGCCACGGTTGGGTGTTGTGCACCGACGGTGCCCGCACGGCGGCGCTCACCGCGGTGTGCAGGGCCGTCTGCCGGGCTGAGGGCGTCATCATGTCCTCCACTGTCTCCGGCTGCGGGAACAGCAGGTCAGGGCCGTAGGTCCCGAACCTGTGGGACCTGCCTCAGGCCCCACAGGACGGCTCGACCGGACGGGTGGTGTGCGCCGGCCCGCCGGTGCGCGCAGCGGACTGCCTCGGGCCGGCCGGTTCAGCGGCGCGTCGGGGCCCAGTCGCGGATCTCGGGCAGGTCCTGGCCGGTCTGGCGGATGTAGGCGGCGTGCTCGGTGCGCTTGTCGACCATGGCCTGGCGCAGCGCGGCGGCCTTGCGGGCCAGTCCGGGCACCCGGTCGATGACGTCGATGACGAGGTGGAACCGGTCCATGTCGTTGCGGACCAGCATGTCGAAGGGCGTGGTGGTGGTGCCCTCCTCCTTGTAGCCGCGCACGTGCAGGTGCTCGTGGCCGTGGCGGCGGTAGGTCAGCCGGTGGATCAGCCACGGGTAGCCGTGGTAGGCGAAGACGACCGGCCGGTCGGCGGTGAAGATGGCGTCGTACTCGGCGTCGGGCAGGCCGTGCGGGTGCTCGGTCTGCGGCTGCAGGCGCATCAGGTCCACGACGTTGACGACCCGGACCCGCAGCTCGGGCAGGTGCTCGCGGAGCAGGTCGGCGGCGGCCAGGACCTCCATGGTGGGCACGTCGCCGGCCGCGGCGAGGACGACGTCGGGGTCGCCGCCGTCGTCGGCGGCCCAGGGCCAGATGCCCAGGCCGCGGGTGCAGTGCGCGACGGCCTCGTCGATGTCGAGGAACGTCGGCGCGGGCTGCTTGCCGGCCACGATCACGTTGATGTAGTCGCGGCTGCGCAGGCAGTGGTCGGCGACCGACAGCAGGGCGTTGGCGTCCGGCGGCAGGTACACCCGGATCACGTCGGCCTTCTTGTTGACGACGTGGTCGATGAAACCGGGGTCCTGGTGGGAGAACCCGTTGTGGTCCTGCCGCCACACGTGCGAGGTGAGCAGGTAGTTCAGCGACGGGATCGGCTTGCGCCAGTCCAGCTCGCGGGTCACCTTCAGCCACTTGGCGTGCTGGTTGACCATCGAGTCGACGATGTGCACGAACGCCTCGTAGCAGGAGAACAGGCCGTGCCGGCCGGTGAGCAGGTAGCCCTCCAGCCAACCCTGGCAGGTGTGCTCGGACAGGATCTCCATGACCCGCCCGTGCGGGTCCAGGTGCAGGTCGGTGTCGACGGTGCGGGCGTGCCACGCCTTGCCGGTCACCTCCAGGACGGCCCCCAGCCGGTTGGATTCGGTCTCGTCAGGCCCGACGATCCGGAAGTTGCGGTAGGCGGCGTTGGCGGCCATCACGTCGCGGACCCAGGAGCCCAGCACCCGGGTCGGTTCGGCGAGCGGGCCGGGCTTGACGCCGTACGCTCGGAAGTCGGGCAGTTCCAGGTCGCGGACCAGCCGGCCGCCGTTGGTGTGCGGGTTGGCGCCCATGCGCAGCTGCCCGGCGGGCAGCCAGCCGACGACCTCCGGCCGGGGCGCGCCGGTGGCGTCGAACAGTTCGGCCGGTCGGTAGGAGCGCATCCAGTCGGTGAGCATGGCCAGGTGGTCGGTGTCGTCGCGGGCTGCTGACAGCGGCACCTGGTGCGCGCGCCAGGTGCCCTCGACCGGCAGGCCGTCGACCTGCTTCGGGCCGGTCCAGCCCTTCGGGGTGCGTAGCACGATCATGGGCCAGCGCGGCCTGTTGACCTCGCCCAGCCGGGCGGCGGCCTGGATGTCGGCGATCTCGTCGCAGACCGTGTCGAGGGTCGCGGCGAGCAGCTCGTGCACGGTGGCGGGGTCGTCGCCTTCGACCAGGTAGGGCTTGTGCCCGTAGCCGGTCAGCAGCGCGGTCAGTTCCTCGTCGGACAGCCGGGCCAGCACCGTCGGGTTGGCGATCTTGTAGCCGTTGAGGTGCAGGATCGGCAGCACCGCGCCGTCGCCGGCCGGGTCGAGGAACTTGTTGGAGTGCCACGACGCGGCCAGCGGGCCGGTCTCGGCCTCGCCGTCGCCGATGACGCACGCCACGAGCAGGTCGGGGTTGTCGAGGGCGGCGCCGTAGGCGTGGGAGAGGCTGTAGCCCAGCTCGCCGCCCTCGTGGATGGACCCGGGGGTCTCCGGCGCGACGTGGCTGGGGATGCCGCCGGGGAACGAGAACTGCCTGAACAGCCGGCCCATGCCGCGCTCGTCAAGGCTGACGTGCGGGTAGACCTCGCTGTAGGTGCCCTCCAGCCAGGTGTTGGCGACCAGCCCCGGGCCGCCGTGGCCGGGGCCGGTGATGAAGATCGTCTCCTGGGCGCGGGCCGCGATGATGCGGTTCAGGTGCGTGTAGAGCAGGTTCAGGCCGGGTGTGGTGCCCCAGTGGCCGAGCAGGCGCGGCTTGACGTGCTCGGGCAGCAGGGGCTCGGTCAGCAGCGGGTTGGCCATCAGGTAGATCTGGCCGACAGACAGGTAGTTGGCGGCTCGCCAGTGCGCGTCGATGCGTGCGAGCTCCTGCGCGCCCAGCGGGGCGCCCTGCGCGATATGCATGTTCATCAGCGTGGCCGCCGTGACCGGTGAGGTGTAGGGCCTGCCAGCCCGCCGGGTTCGGGACCTTCGGCCCGTCCCGCGGCGCGGACCCGGGCCGACCCGCGGATATGACTGGCGCGCGGGCGAGGGAAGGGACCTTCGGCCCGCCCGCGATGGCCCGGTGGCCCGGTCGCGGCGGGGCGATCTGCTCTGGGCCGCCGTCCGGCAGGGGCGAGAGCCTGGACACATGACCCTCACCGAAACAGCCGCCACGGACGCGCGGCAGCGGCCGCCGGGCCTCACCTCAGCCGAGGCCGCGGCACGGCTGGCGCAGGACGGCCCCAACGCCGTCGCCCGCCCGCATCCGCCGCGGCTGCTGCGGCGGGTGCTGGCGCAGCTGGCCGATCCGCTCGTGTCGCTGCTGCTGGCGGCCGGTGCGGTGACCGGCCTGCTGGGCGACTGGGCCGACACGGCGATCATCGCCGTGGTCGTGTGCCTCAACACCGCCATCGGCGTCGCCCAGCAGGTCCGCGCGGACAAGGCCGTCGCGGCCCTGGACACCCTCACCGCACCGACCGCCCGGGTCACCCGCGACGGCGCGGAGCTGGTCGTGCCCGCCGCCGACCTGGTGTACGCGGATGTGGTGCGGGTCGAGGCCGGCGACATCGTCCCCGCCGACCTGCTGCTGCACGACGCCCACCGGTGCCAGGCCGACGAGGCGGCCCTGACGGGGGAGTCCGTGCCCGTGGCCCGTGCCGCCGGCGACGAGCTGTCCGCCGGGACGGTGCTGGTCACCGGCCGCGCAACGGGGACGGTGGTCCGGACCGGGTCACGCAGCGCCCTGGGCCGCATCGCCGAGCTCGTCGCGACCACCCACGCCGGGCCCACCCCGCTGCAGCGGCGGCTGACCCGCCTCAGCCGCGTCCTGGGCGCCGTCGCGGTGGCGCTGTGCCTGGTCGTGTTCGCGGTCGGGCTGGCGTCCGGCCGGCCGCTGCTGTTCATGGCGCTGACCGCGGTCAGCCTGGTCGTCGCCGCGGTCCCCGAGTCGCTGCCCGCGGTGGTCACCCTGTCGCTGGCGCTGGGCGCCCGCCGGATGGCCCGCCGCCGCGCCATTCCCCGCAACCTGCACGCGGTGGAGACGATGGGATCGGTGACCGTCGTCGCGTCCGACAAGACCGGCACCATGACCGAGGGCCGGATGACCGTACGCCGAGCCGTCACCGCCGCCGGCGCGGTCTCGGTCACCGGCACCGGCTACGAACCCGCCGGCCGCGTCGACGGCGGGCCACTGTCGCAGCCCCTGCTCGAGCTGGCCCGAGCCGGGCTGCTGTGCTCCGACGCCGTCGTCCTCGCCCCGGCCGCCGACCGGCCGGCCTGGACCGCGGTCGGCGACCCGCTCGAAGCCGCGCTGGTCACCTTCGCGGCCCGGTGCGGCCTGGACCCGGCGGCGACCCGCGCCGCCACGCCCCGCTGGGCCGAGCACCCGTTCGACCAGGCCACCCGACAGATGACCACCGTCCATCGAGACGGCGACGCGTTCCTGACCATCTGCAAGGGCGCACCCGAGAGCGTGCTGGCCGCCCCGGTGGCCGACCCGGCCGACCCCCGGGTGGCCGCTGCCCGGCAGGCCGCCGCGGAACTGGCCGCCGCCGGGCTTCGCGTGCTGGCGATCGCGGCGGCGACGACGCCCGAGCCCGTCAACCCCATCGCGCCCACCGGTCTGCGGCCCCTCGGCGTGATCGGCATCGAGGACCCGCTGCGGCCCTCCGCCGCGGCGACCGCCGCCGAGTTCGCCCAGGCGGGCATCCGGCTCATGCTGATCACCGGAGACCACCCCGGCACCGCCGCGCACATCGCCGCCCAGGTCGGCATCTGGCGGCCCGGCGACCCGATCGCCACCGGGGACCGGCCCGAGCACGCCCACCAGGTGCACGTGTTCGCCCGCACCCAGCCCGAGCAGAAGCTCGACATCATCGCCGAACTGCAGCACCACGGCCACGTCGTGGCGATGACCGGCGACGGCGTCAACGACGCCCCCGCGCTCAGCCGCGCCGACATCGGCGTGGCGATGGGCGGCGGCACCGAGGTCGCCCGGCAGGCCGCCGACCTGGTGCTGCTCGACGACAACCTCGCCACCGTCGGCCATGCCGTCGCCGAAGGCCGCCGGGTGTACGACAACATCCGCCGCTTCCTGCGCTACGGACTGGCCGGCGGCGCCGCCGAACTCGCCGTCATGCTCATCGGCCCGCTGCTCGGCCTGGGCGTGCCGCTGCTGCCCGGCCAGATCCTGTGGATCAACCTGCTCACCCACGGCCTGCCCGGCGTCGCGCTGGGCGCCGAGCCCGCCGAACCCGACGTGCTGCGCCGCCCACCGCGCCGGCCCGACGAGCAGATCCTCGGCGGCGGCCTGCTGCAGGGCATCCTGGCGCTCGGCGCGCTGCTGACCGCCGTCACCCTTGGCGTCGGCCTCTACGCGGCGGCCGCCGGCTGGCCCTGGCAGAGCATGGTCTTCGTCGTGCTCGGCCTGGCCCAGCTCGGCATCGCCCTGGCCTCGCGGGCCACCCGTCCGCGGGGCACCCGCTGGGCCAACCCCGGCCTGCTCGCCGCCGTCGCCCTGTCCGCCCTGGCCCAGATCGCCGCGGTCGCCGTCCCGGCGCTGCGCGCACTGCTGGGCACCGCCCCGCTCACCACCACCCAGCTCGCCGTCTGCGCCGCGGCCGCCCTGCTGCCCGGAGCGGTCGCCGCCGGCTGGCGGTCGGCCCGCCGGCACCACCACAACCGTCGATAGCGCGTACCACCGACAGGAGTCAGCCATGGACAGCCGCCCCTCCCACACCCACCCCGACGTGGTCGTCGGCGTCGACGGATCAGCCGCCGCCCTGACCGCCGTCCGGCTCGCCGCGCGGGAGGCCGCCCGCCGCGGTCGGCACCTGCGGATCGTGCACGCGTTCATCTGGCCGCTGATGCACGTCAACGTCGGTGCGTCCGAGGCCGTGCCCGAGGGCGGCCTGCGCCACGACGCCGAACGCGTCCTCGCCGAAGCCGCCGAGACCGCGACCGCCGCCGAGCCCGACCTCACCGTCGCGATCGAACTGCGCACCGGAGCACCCGCGCCGGTGCTGCTGGCCGCGGCGCGCGACGCCGACCTGCTGGTGCTCGGCGACCGCGGGCTCGGCGGCTTCACCGGGCTGCTGCTGGGCTCCGTCGCGGTGCAGGCCGCCGCCCACAGCACCACGCCGGTCCTCATCTCCCGCGGCGAGGAGCACACCGGCGGCCCGATCGTCGCGGGAGTCGACGACTCCGCGGCGGGCAGGGCGGCGGTCGAGGCCGCCTTCGTCGCCGCCGAGCAGCGCCACGCCGCGCTGCTGGCCGTACGCACCTGGACGGCCCCGCCCACGGCCACGATCTACACCCCGCCGGTGCCGCCGGACTTCGGACCGGTCGAGGATGCCGAAAGGCTCGTCCTCGCCGACGCCGTGGCCGCGGGCCTGGACCGGCATCCCAAGGTCGACGTGCGCGAACAACTGGTGTGCGGGCGGCCGGGCCGGACCCTGGTGCAGCTCAGCGAGCTCGCCCAGCTGGTCGTCGTCGGCGCGCGCGGGCGCGGCGGATTCACGGGACTGCTGCTCGGCTCGGTCAGCCAGCAGGTCCTGCACCACGCCGCCTGCCCCGTCCTGGTGGTGCCGGACCCGCGACCTGATCGCGCCTCGTGACCGGCGGCGACCACCCGCGGACCGTCGCGGCGGCGGCCTGCCGCTGCCGCCGCCCCGCGAACCAGGCGTGGCCGCACCCCGGCCCGGGCCATAGCATCATGGCTGTGGAACCACAGTGGGCATCGCTCGGGCTGTCGCCCCTGTCGCGCGTGCAGCTCGACGAGCTCCTGCAGGAGCTGCTCGACCGCGTGTCGCAGGTCATGGCCAGCCGCGAGCGGCTGCGCGGCCTGCTCGACGCCGTCGTCGGCATCGGCACCGGCCTGGACCTGCGCTCCACCCTGGAACGGATCGTCGTGGCCGCGTGCCGCCTGGCCGACGCCCGCTACGGCGCCCTCGGGGTCCTCGGCCCCGACGACCGCCTGGTGGAGTTCATCACCCACGGCATCTCCCCGGAGCAGCACGCCGCCATCGGCGACCTGCCCACCGGCCACGGCGTGCTCGGGCTGCTGATCAGCCACCCGGAGCCGGTGCGGGTGCCCGACATCTCCACCCACCCGCGCTCGGTCGGCTTCCCGGCCAACCACCCGCCGATGCACAGCTTCCTCGGGGTGCCGATCCGCATCCGCGACCAGGTGTTCGGCAACCTCTACCTGGCGGAGAAGAGCAGCGCGGCCGAGTTCACCGACGACGACGAGGAGATCACGATCGCGCTGGCCGCGGCGGCGGGCGCCGCGATCGAGAACGCCCGCCTGTACGAGGTGGCGCAACGCCGGCAGCGGTGGCTGGCCGCCACCGCGGAGATCATCAATTCGCTCGGTGAGGACACCTCGACCGCCGAGGCGCTGGAGCTGGTGGCCCGCCGCACCCGCGAGGTCGCCGAGGCCGACCTCGTCGCGGTGCTGCTGCACGACCAGGACGACGCCAGCCTGACCGTGGCGGTCGTCGACGCGGCCGAGCCCGTGCCGGGGCTGGCCGGAGCGGTCCTGCCCGTGGGACAGACCGGGTTCGCCCCGGTGCTGGTCAACCAGCAGGTGGTGTCCCTGGACCAGCTCGGCAAGGCCGCACCCTGGCCGGTCGCGGTGCCCGACATCCGCGGCATCGCGGCGCCCTTCGCCGCCGGGCAGGGCGTGCTGCTGGTCGCGTACACCGGCGCGGCCCGCGCCGACGACGAGCTGCTGCTGACCGCGTTCGCCGGGCAGGCCGGGCTGGCGCTGCTGCGCGCCCAGGCCCGGGAGGACCGCGAGCAGCTGCTGGTGCTCTCCGACCGGGAACGCATCGCGCGCGACCTGCACGACGTCGTCATCCAGCGGCTGTTCGCCACCGGCCTGCAACTGCAGACCGTCGCATCGATGGCCGCGACCCGGCCGGAGCTGGCGACCCGGATCGGTGCGGCCGTCGACGACCTGGACAGCACCATCCGCGACATCCGCGGGGCGATCTTCGAGCTGCGCAGCCCCGCGGGGCAGTCACTGCGTGCCGAGCTGCGCACCCTCGTCGACGGCGCCGCGGAGTCGCTGGGGTTCCGGCCCGAGCTGGTCCTGGACGGGCCGCTGGACAGCGCCGTGCCCGACGAGCTGCGCGCCGACCTGCTCGCGGTGGTCCGCGAAGCGCTGTCCAACGTGGTCCGGCACGCCCACGCCGGCCGGGTCCAGGTCGCGGTCACGGTCGACGGGGGCCGGCTCAGCGCCGTCGTCTCCGACAACGGCATCGGCGGTGCCACGCCACGCGGCGGGCTGCGCAACCTCGCCGAGCGCGCCGCCCGGCACGGCGGGCAGCTCACCGTCGAGGCCGGCGCTCCCGCCGGCACGATGCTGCGCTGGAGCGTGCCGACCGCCTAGCGCGGCGGCTGCCCGGTCAGCTTCACCGCGAACACCGCGGCCTGCGTACGCCGTTCCAGGCCCAGCTTGGCCAGCAGGCTCGACACGTAGTTCTTGACGGTCTTCTCGGCCAGGAACATCTCCGCCGCGATCTGCCGGTTGGTCAGCCCGTCGGCGACATGGGCCAGGATCTTGCGTTCCTGCTCGGTCAGGGACTTGAGCTGGTCGGGCTCGTGCTGGGGGTTGCGGATGCGTTCCAGGACCCGCTGGGTGATCGCCGGGTCGAGCAGCGACTGCCCGGCCGCGACCCGGCGGATGCCGTCGACGAGATCAGTGCCCTTGATCTGCTTGAGGACGTAACCGGCGGCACCGGCCATGATCGCCGCGAACAGCGCCTCGTCGTCCTCGTACGAGGTGAGGATCAGGCCCTTGATCGCGGGGTCGACCGAACGCACGTCACGGCACACGTCGATGCCGCTGCCGTCGGGCAGCCGCCCGTCCAGCACCGCGACGTCGGGCCGCAGCGCCGGGATGCGCCTGGTCGCCTCGGCCGCCGAGCCCGACTCTCCTACCACCTCGATGTCACCGGCGGCTTCGAGCAGGTCGCGTAGGCCACGACGCACCACTTCGTGGTCGTCGAGCAGAAAGACACGGATCACACCTGCATTCTCCGCCTCACCCGCCGCCGCGGGAAAGGGACCAAAGACCCCTCCGCCGACAGGACCCCCGGCCCTGCGCCACCGGGCCCGCCGGCACTGACCCGCGCGGCACCGCCGACGGACAGTGAGGTCATGACAGCAGACGAGACCATCAGCGCCCGGGCGCTGTACGACGCGGCCCGCACCGCGCTCGCCGCGCCGTCGATCTTCAACACCCAGCCGTGGCGCTGGCACGCCGCGCCGGACCGGCTGCGACTTCACGCCGACCGGCAGCGCCAGCTGCTCACCGCCGACCCCCAGGGCCGGCTGCTGACCGTCAGCTGCGGGGCGGCACTGCACCACGCCCGCATCGCCCTGGCCGCCGCAGGACACCAGGCCGACGTACGCGAGCTGCCCGACCCGGCCGACCCGGACCTGCTCGCCGACCTCCGCATCGCGGGCGTCCACGAGCCGTCCCTGGCCGAGCTGCAGGCCTGCGCCGCGATCAGGCGCCGGCACACCGACCGGCGGCCGTTCACCACGCAACCGGTCGCCGAGGCCACCTGCCGGGCGCTGGTGGTCGCCGGCGAGCTCGAGCACGCCCACGTGCACCTGGTCGGGGTCGAACAGGTCGGGGTCCTCGCGCTCGCGGCGGTCCGCGCCGGAGCGCTGCAGCTGTCCGACCCCGACTACCGCGCCGAGCTCGCCGACTGGACACACCGGCCGCCGTGGAGCGGCGAGGGCGTGCCGACGGCGACCACCGTGCGGGCGGTCCCGCGGCGGGTGCCGATCCGCGACTACGCGCCGTTCGGCGGCGAGACGATGCGACCCGGCCGCGACACCGACGCCGGAGCTCGCTACCTCATCCTGTTCACCGACGAGGACACCCCGGCCGCCTGGCTGCACGCCGGGCAGGCGCTGTCCGCGGTGCTGCTTACCGCGACCGGCCACGGCCTGGGCAGCGCACCCATCAGCGACGTCACCGAGGTGCCCGGAACCCGCGACGAGCTGCGCCGCCTGCTGCCGGGCCTCGGCCGGCCGCAGGTCTGCGTCCGCGTCGGCTACGCCCAGCCCGGCCTGCCGGCGCCGGCCACCCGGCGGCCGTACGAAGAGTCCATCAACACCGCACCCTGAGCTCCCCACCCGCCGGGTGGCGGGTGGGGAGCGGCTCGCAGGATCAGGGTGTGGTCAGGTCGAACCGGGACACCGTCACCGACCCGCCCAGCGACTGGGTGGCGTAGTTGAAGATGCCGTACCGGTAGCCCATGAAGAACTGCCAGGCGTTGTTGAGGGTGAAGGCGGAGCCCAGCGAGGTGAAGTTGGTGCCGTCGGTGCTGTACGAGAACCGGGCCTGGCGCCCGCTGCCGGGTCTGATGTCGGCGTTGACGCGTAGCCAGATCCGCCCGCCGGAGATCCCGGCCGAGGCGTTCTCGGTGCCGGTGCCGGTGGTGTTCCAGCTGCTGTCCATGGTCAGCCCGTTGGTCATGACGACGCGGGTCGTGCCGTTGTCGCGTTTGACGCCGATCCAGGCCGACGAGTCGCGCAGCATGGCCAGGCCGGCGCGGTCGCCGTCACGCATGGTCGAGTAGTCCAGCGCGATGGTGGCCGTGGAGGTCGGCCCCTGGATGCGGTGGGTGAGCGTGTTGCGGGCGTTGTAGAGGTCGTTGGTCACGGTGGCCGTCTGCAGCCGCAGCCCGTTGTTGACGGAGTACCGGCTGGTGTCGGGGTTGTGGTTCCACTCCCACTGCGGGCCGAGGGCGGTGCCGGCGAAGGTGTCGGTGCCGATCATCGGTTTGACGGTGCGGGTAGGCAGGTTGGGCTTCGGGTAGTTGGCGCCCCACGCGCCGTTGACCAGCTGGATCTGCGGCCAGCCGTCGGCGGTCCAGGTGACCGGGGCCAGGACGGGGATGCGCCCGCCGGGGTAGGAGTCGACGAACGCCATGTAGTACCAGGCGCCGTTCTGGGTCTGGACGAGGCCGCCCTGGTGCGGGACGCCGCCGCCGGCGACGGGGCCGGGCAGGTTGAGCAGCAGCTGCTGCATCGTGTACGGGCCCCAGGGGCTGGACGACTTGAGGATGTACTGCCCGTTGGCGGGCCGGGTGAGGAAGATGTAGTAGCTGCCGTTGCGCTTGTAGAACCGGGCGCCCTCCAGGGTGCCCACCGACGACGGGGTGGTGAACACCTGCTGCGCGCGGACCTGGCTGAGCCCGTCCGCCGACAGCTGGGCGACGCTGATGGTGCCGTTGCCGTAGGCGACGTACATGGTGTCGTTGTCGTCGACGAGCAGCCCGGCGTCGTAGTAGCAGTTGTTGATCGTGGACCGCTTGCTCCAGGGCCCTTCCACGGTCGAGGCCGTGTACACGTAGGTCCGGTTGAACTCCATGCAGCCCATCCAGTAGAAGGTGCTGTTGGAGGGGCGGTAGTTCAGCGTCGACGCCCAGATGCCCTTGACGTAGGCGCGGCCGTTGCCGTTGAGGTTGTACGCGTTGGAATGGTCGAGGGTCGGCACCGAGTGCCCGGCGAACTCCCAGTTGACCAGGTCGTAGGAGCGCAGGATCGGCGCGCCGGGGGAGTAGTGCATGGTGGAGGCCGAGTAGTAGTAGGCGTCGCCGACCCGGATGATGTCGATGTCGGCGAAGTCCTGCCACAGCACCGGGTTGGTGAAGGTGCCGCCGGACGGCGGCGGGCTGGACGGCGGCGGGGTGGTGCCGACGGGCACGAGCTGCCACTGCTGGTTGTTGCCGCCCCAGTCGTCGTACTGGACGATGTT
>NZ_JBFAOU010000041.1:0-51651 GCF_040675365.1 Catellatospora sp. NPDC049609
CGGTCATCGGCCGCGACCCCGAGATCCGGCGCGTGATCCAGGTGCTGTCCCGGCGCACCAAGAACAACCCGGTCCTCATCGGCGGTCCGTTCGTCGCGCCGCCCCCAAGGGCGGAGGCGGGCGCGTGCGGTCTACTCGATCCGCTCGCCGCGCATGATCGTGCGGGCGACGGCGCGCAGCTGCGTCTCGTCGGGCTGGAAGCCCTCCGCGATGTCCTCGTGCAGGGCGCCGCGTGCCTCTTCGAGCAGCTGCCGCGCGACCTCGTCCTCGCTCTGCCCGTCGTAGCGCCCGGCGACCACGGTGGCGGCGTGCTTGAGGGCGGACGTCAGCTGGTCCTCCAGCGGCTCCTGGAGCTTGTGCTCCACGGGGTTGAGCTGGCTGCCGTCGAGAGACACGTGCAGATCGGCCATGATCATGCCTTTCAGGATCCGGGCCGCGAGCATACCCACTGGTGGCGCCGCCAACCGGGATCGACACCAGCGCGTCGGCAAGCGGCACCGTCCGCACGTCCGGGGTCGGTCCCGCGCGGTGGTCAGTTGCTGTAGATGTACTTCACTCCGGAGACGGCCATGGCGCTGGCACGGGAGGCGGGTATGCCGGTGGAGAGGTTGCGCCAGCCCATGTGGCTGCTCGCCTCGTGCACGTACCCGCCGGCGACCGTGTAGATCAGCTTCTCGCCGTTGTTGTTGGCGGCCGCGATGGACCCGCCGGACACGCCGGAGATGCCGGTCCACACGCTCGCCCAGCCGGCGTTGCTGGCCGCCTCGTACACCGAGCCGCCGTTGAGCACGTAGAGGATCTTCACGTTGCCCACGGCGATCGCGGACACCGCCGATCCGGGCACGCCGGTGTTGAGGTTGCGCCAGCCGTTGGCGCTGCTCGCCTCGTGTACGTAGCCCCCGACGATGCTGTAGATGTACTTCACGCCGTTGAGCTTGATCACCGAGATCGAGCCGCTGGAGACCCCGCCGATGCCCGTGTTGAGGTTGCGCCAGCCGTTGGCGCTGTGCGCCTCGTGCACGTACCCGCCGACCACGGTGTAGATGTACTTGACGTTGTCGAGGTTGAGCGCGGCCAGCGCCGCGCCCTGCGCGCCCTGGATGCCGGTCCACAGGTTAAGCCAGCCGGTGCTGCTCGCGGCCTCGTGGACCTGGCCGCCCTTGATGGTGTACAGGATCTTCGTGCCGCCGACCTCGATCGCCGCCGTGGCCGTGCCGGTGACGGGACCGTTGCCGCCGCCGACGCCCAGCGCCCGCCAGCCGTTGTTGCTCGCGGCCTCGAACACCTGCAGCCCGCCGTTGCAGTTCGCGCTGGTCACGTTGCGGGGTGCGGAGACGGGGCCGTTGACGTAGATCGGCCCGGTGGAGGCGCTGCCGTCGGAGGTGATCCCGGACGGCGAGCCGTTGAAGTAGGCCTCGGTCTTGCCGCCGTCGCGGGTGACCTCGTAGTGCAGGTGGGGGCCGGTGGAGTTGCCGGTGCTGCCGACCCAGCCGATCGGCGTGCCGCCGTCGACCCAGCCGGAGGTCACGGTGGCGGGCTGGAGCATGTGCATGTAGGTGGTGCGCCAGCCGCCGCCGTGGTCGAGGGTGACGTAGTTGCCGGCGCCGCTGCCGTAACCGCGGGCGGCGACGGTGCCACCGGCGGCCGCGAGGATGATGCGGCCGCTGCTGCCGCCGCCAGTGAAGGTCATGTCGATGTCGTAGTCGTCGTGACCGGAGTAGGTGGCCAGCCGCCAGGTCTCCCCGCAGGCGAACGGCAGCTGGAAGAAGGGCATCGGCCCGGCGGCGCGGGCCGGGCCCGCGCCCACCGCGAGCAGGGTCGCGCACACGCCGGACAGGGCGCGCAGCAGTGTTCTGGACAAAGGGGGGCCTCTCGTGACCGCGCGGCCGGGGGCGGCCGCGAACACCGAAGGGGACGCGGCGTATGGTCGGCGAGCGCCACACGCGGCCGGATCTTACGGCCGTCGATCTACATTGGGCGCACAGTCGCCGTACAACCGGCGCCGGCTGGGCCCCGTCGGGGTTCGGGCGGCGGGGCCGGTGACGGCGCGGGGAGCGCCGCCACCGGCCGCACGCATTACTGCTTCAGGAACTGCTGCGCGGGGCTGCCGTTGCAGTCCCACAGCTGCAGGCGGGCGCCGTTGGCGTTCGACCCGTTGGGGGAGTCGACGCAGCGCCCGGACTGCGGGTTGCGCAGCGAGCCGTTGGCCTGCGGGATCCATTGCTGCGCGCCGCCGCCGTTGCAGTCCCACAGCTGCAGGAGCGTGCCGTTGGCGGTGCCGTTGCCGGTGGCGTCCAGGCAGCGGCCCAGCGTCTGCAGGGCGGTGCCGCTCCAGGCCCACTTCTGGTCCACGGCGTAGGACTGGCAGTCCCACAGCTGGACCGCGGCCCCGTTGCCGCCGGTGTCGTCGGCGGCCACGTCCACGCACTTGCCGCCCGGACCGATGATGTTGCTCGGCGCGGTCGAGCCCCCGCCGACGCGGAACACCTGCGCCGCGCTGCCGTTGCAGTCGTACAGCTGCAGACGGGCACCGTTGGCGGTGGAGCCGCTGGGCGAGTCGAGGCAGCGGCCGGACTGCGGGTTGCGCAGCGAGCCGTTGGCCTGCTGCACCCACTGCTGGGCGCCGCCGCCGTTGCAGTCCCACAGCTGGATCAGCGTGCCGTTGGCGGTGCCGTTGCCGGTGGCGTCCATGCAGCGGCCGAGGGTACGCAGCGCGCTGCCGTCCCAGGTCCAGCGCTGGTCGCCGGAGGTCGCCTGGCAGTCCCACAGCTGGACGGCCGCGCCGTTGCCGCCGGTGTCGTCGGCGGCGACGTCCACGCACTTGCCGCCGGGGCCGATGATCCGCTGGCCGGGCGGCGGGCTGGTGTTGAGCGCCTTGGACGCGGCGATGATGCCCTGGTTGGCGGCGCGCACCCGGGCCGCGTCGAACTTCAGGATCTGCCGGTCGTACGTCCAGAAGCCGTTGACCTCGCCCTCGACGTCGAACGGCTGCGTGTAGACCAGGCCGGACAGGCCGCGGGTGTACATCAGGTTCGTCGACGAGTTGATCAGGCCCACGTACCGGTCGGTGATGGACTGGGTGCTGGTGTGCATCTCGTACGCCCCGAAGTTGCCGTTCGGGCTGTACTCGTGGCCGGGCGTGCGCAGGCCCATGCCACCGTACTCGCCGAGCACCGCGACGCGGGTCGCCGTCGGGGTGGGCGAGTCGGGTCCGACGTACATGTGCCAGTCCATGATGTCGCCGTTGCCGGGGTCGCCCTTGGACGCGCAGCAGTTGTAGCCGCTGTGCCCGTTGACCAGGCGGGTCGGGTCCTGGTTCTTGACGTTGGTGATGATGCGGCTGGTGTCGGCGAGGTTCCACTCGCCCCAGCCCTCGTTGAACGGCACGTACACCACGACGGCGGGGGAGGAGCGGTGCTCGTCGACGAGCTCGCGCAGCTCGGCCTCCCACTGCGCCTGATGGGTCGTGTTGCCCGGGTCGCCCTTGCTCGGCATGTCCTGCCAGACCAGCAGGCCGAGGCGGTCGGCGTGGTAGAACCAGCGCTGCGGCTCGACCTTGATGTGCTTGCGGACCATGTTGAAGCCCAGGTCCTTGATCTTCTGCAGGTCGGCGGCCAGCGCCGCGTCGGTGGGCGCGGTGTACAGGCCGTCGGGCCAGAAACCCTGGTCCAGGGTGCCGTTGTGCATGACGAACTGGCCGTTGAGGGTCGGCATCAGCTTGCCGTTGACCACGGCCTTGCCGACCTCGCGCATGCCGAAGTAGTGCATGGTCTGGTCGACCGTCGTGCCGGCGCTGTTGCGCAGCGACAGGCGCAGGTTGTAGAGGAACGGGTCGTCGGGCGACCAGCGCCGGGCGCTCGGCACCGGCACGCTGAATTCGGTGAAGCCGCCGGTGGCGGTGCCCACCACGGTGGTGCCGTTGAGCGCCTCGGCGTACACCGTGTGGCCGGTGACGGTGCCGCGGGTGAACACGCGTACCCGCAGGGTGTTGTTGCTCAGGGTGGGGTAGAGGTCGGCGCTGTAGATCGACGCGGTCGGGGTCGGCTCCAGCCAGACCGTCTGCCAGATGCCCGAGGTGGGGATGTACCAGATGCCGCCGGGGCTGCGGACCTGCTTGCCGCGGGCCGGATTGCTGCCCTCCGCGCCGGAGTCCGTCGGGTCGAACACGCGCACGATCAGCTCGTTGGTGCCGCCGTTGAGCTGCGGGGTGATGTCGAACTCGAACCGGTCGTAGCCGCCGGTGTGGGTGCCGACCTGCACGCCGTTGACCCACACCGTGGTGCGCCAGTCCACCGCGCCGAAGTGCAGCTGCACCCGGCGGCCGGACCAGCCGGCGGGCACGGTGAAGGTGCGCCGGTAGGTCAGGTAGTAGCGGTTGTCGTTGGCGGGGCGCTTGATGCCCGACAGCGCGGACTCGACCGGGAACGGCACGTTGACCCGCTCGGGCAGGGTCTGGCCGAAGACGGGGGCGGTGTTGGCGGTCGACTGGCTCAGCTGCCACTCGCCGTTGAGGTTCTGCCAGTCGGGGCGGGTCATCTGCGGGCGCGGGTACTCCGGCAGCGGGGTGCCGTTGAGCGCCTGGCTGGTCCAGGGCGTGGTCAGCGGCGAGGGCTGGGCGGGGGCGGCCGCGGCCGGGACCGCGGAGGCGGCCAGGCCGCCGATGGCGGTGAGGATGCCGAGGGCGCCGCTGAGGGTGGCGGACAGCAGGCGCCGTCGAGGACGTGTGCGGTGCATGAGGACTCCCAGGATCGTTGCCGGTCCTGATGAGGCGTACGCCGAAAACCTCATCGTGGTCGTGGGGGTGCGGCGCGGTTCCGGTGGGAGGCGCCGCCGTCACTGGAGCTCGCAAGCTCTATAACGTTATTTGCAGCTAATTGATACTCGTACAGATACACGAATGTCAAGGTTTCGACATAGCGTGGACACAATCCGGCGCGACTGGGAGCGCCCATCGGCGCTTTCGCGGGCGTCGGGCCGGGCTCCGGCGCTAGCGGTCGGCTGCCGCCGCCTCATGCGCGATCTCGGGACGCGGGGCGCCGTCGCCGGCACCGGGCGGGCGGCGCAGCGTCAGCAGGCCGGTGACCACGATCCAGGCCACCACCGGTGCCAGCGCCACCCGTTCCAGCACCGAGGTGAACAGCCCCCGCCCGATCGCCAGCAGCCCGAAGACCAGCGCCAGCGCCAGCGGCAGGGTAACCCCGAAGAACACCCGCGCCGTCCGGCGCAGCACCGGTTGCAGCGAGATCAGCGACACGGCGCCCATCGCCACCACCGCCAGCCCCACGGCCAGCACGCTCGCTCCGGCGTGCACCAGATCGGTGGGCGTCGACGGCTCGTACGGCGGCAGCGGGCACCCGGGCGTGCAGGACACCGCCGAGGAGACCGCGCCGAAGAAGGCCGCGGGAACCAGCAGCGCGAACACGAACGGCACCAGCCGCCGCAGCGCCACCCCGAGCAGGGCCAGCGAGGCGGCCAGGGCGAGCACTCCGGCCCGGTAGATCCCGTCACGCGGGCTGGTGGCCACCCCGCCCTCGCTGATGTAACCCCGGGTCCAGGGCTCGGGCAGCACGCCGAGCGCGTACATCACCGCGCCGGTGCCCGCGACGGCACACGCGGCCGCGACCCACGCGGCAACCCGGGACCTGTCCGAAATCATGATCCACCCTAGCCCCCGGCCCGGCGCACCGGCACATCGCGCCGCCCGGGTGCGACGCACCCGACAGTCCCCCGCGCACCCCTGGGTGCCGCATGGTGGGTGCTGCCAAGATCGCGCTGCCAAGATCGCGTCGATCTTGCGCGAAGTGTTGGGGATATGCCGGAATGGTGCGTGTCGTCCCCACAGTACGCGCAAGATCGGCGCGGGATAGGGGGTGCGGGCCGATCGTCCAAAGTGCACCGGGCGGGTGGGTGGATCCGTGGTCCGGGTGGGGGAACGTGTCTTCCGCGGGGTTCGGGGGCGCGGTTAGGGTCGATGGGTGACGAGCCCGCCCGAGCGCCTCACCCTCCGTACGCTGCTGCGCCACATCGTCGCGACGCGGTCGCCGGGCGAGCTGCACGACGTTGATCTGATCATCGACGCGGCCGCGGCGGCACCGGGTGCGTCGATGCGGGCGGCGCGCCGGCACGCGGACCCGACCGCGTCGGGGCCGGACCTCGTGCAGGAGGTGCTCACCAACGTCTACACGAACTTGATCAGTGACGCCGTCCTGCTGGTGGCGGGCGGACTGCTCGCCCGGACCGCCGCCCGGCTGCGCGGCAGCCGGCTGCTGCGCTGGCTGCCGCGCCGGCGCGTCGGGCCCGACGACGCCCTGCCGCCGCTGCCGGACGCGGCCGTTCCCAATGCCGTGCGGCTCATCGAGCGGGGAGCGCTGGCGCGCGGCGTCGCGGCCGATGACGCGCGGGCGATCGCGGAGATCGCGGTGGCGTTCTGGCGGTCGGGTCCGCTCGGGCCGGACGCTCCAGCGCCGCCGGGGCCTGCTGCGACATCGGCGCTGGGGTCTGCGGTGCCGGCGGTTCCGCGGGCCGCCGTGCCGCCCGCCCCGCGGCCTGCCGTGCCACCGGTCGCACGGTCGGACGGGCGGTCGTCGCCGGAGCAGACCGGGTCGTGAGCAGCCGGCAGCTCGATCCGTTCCGCCTGCCCGCCGCGACGACGTCGCGCTTCCTGCTGCTCGTCGCCATCGTGATCGGGGCCGGTGCGGCGGGTGCGGACCTGCTCAGCGGCGGCTTCCAGGCGTGGCCGCGGCGGTACGTGGAGTGCGCGGTCGTCGCCGACCAGGCCGTGGCCGGCCCGGAACGGGGCCCGCTGGTCGCCGCGCAGGCCGCCGCCCACGTCGCCGGCTTCCTGGACTGCTACCGGGGCGTCAGCACGCTGCGCACGCTGGTCGGCATCGGCGGCGCGGCCGCCCTGCTCGCCGTGATCGGCCTGGCGTACGCGGCATACCCCCGCCTGTCGATCCGGCGGCGCGGGCTGGTCGCGTTCCGGCCCGGCGCCTACCCGGCGGCCGACCGGGAGATCCGTGCCGTGCTGGCCGAGCCCGGCCTGCTGCCCGCCGGGTTGCGGGTGCTGGTCAACCCGTTTCGCGACTCCCGCGCCGGGCGGGCGTTCGGCCATCGCCGCGTCCCCTGCCTCGCGCTCAGCCGCGGCCTGGTCCGGGACGGCGCCGACCCGGCGCAACTGCGTGCCGTGCTGCGGCACGAGCTGGCCCACTGGACCAACCGCGACGTCGCGCTGACCGCGTTGACCGTGGTCAGCGGCTGGCCGCTGGTCGTGCTGGCCGTCGTGCTGTGTGCCCGCATGTGGTCCTGGCAGGGCGCGGGCGCCTGGCCGCTGATCTGGCGCTGGGCGGCCGTGATCGCGCTGGTCTTCGCCGTGCGCGCCGCGGTGATGCGGGCGCGCGAGCACTACGCCGACGTCCGCGCGGCGCAGGCCAACACGGCGGCGGGCGACGCCGCGTTCCTGCCGGCCGCGTTCGCCGATCCGGCCCGCGTCCCGGGCCGGTGGCCGCGATGGAGGCGCGCCGGGCGGCTCTACGCGTACCACCCTTCGGCTGATGCCCGCGAAGCCGTGGTCGGGGCGCCCGAGCGGCTGTTCCGCGCCGGGTTCGGCGAGGCGCTCGCCACCGGCCTGACCGTCGGCGTGCTCTGGGGATACGCCCTGCTGGCGGTCTCCAACATCACCGCCGTCGGGCGCTTCTACACCGACAAGGTCACCGCGTTGCTGCTGGCGCCGCTGATCGTCTGGGTGGTCGGCACGAGCCTGTGGCGCGAGACGTTGCGGGCGCGCGTGCTGGGCCGGCCGCCGCGCCTGGGCGTCCTGCCGGGCTTGGGCCTGGGCCTCGGTCTGCTCGCCGGGCAGCTGATCGCCCCGGCGCAGACCAGCCCCTGGCTGTCGGTGGCGGTCGTCCGGCGCGACTACGTGATGGCGCTGGTCGCCGGGCTGGTGCTGGTGGCCGCGTGCCTGCTGTTCACCCGGTGGTGCGTCGCGGCCGCCGGCGCCTGGCTGCCGGCCGGGGGCGACGGCGGCAACCGCGCGCGGCGCATGGCGCATGTGGTCGGCACGTTCGCGGTCGCCGCCGGGCTGGCCGACTGGAGCGGGCTCGCGGTCAGCCTGAACAACGGCGCTTCCGCGGGCGACGCCCTGTACGGCCTGGTCTACTTCCTCTACGAGCCGAGCGCCTGGATCCCCGTCCTCGCCGCCGCGGCCTTCCCGGCCCTGGCGGGCCTGCACGGCCTCCGCATGTTCCTGCTGCTGCCGCCGCTGGTCTGGGGCGCGTTCCTGGGCCTGCTGGAGGTGGCCGTCCCCGGCGGCCTGCTGACCCCGGCCGTGGGCCTGGCCCGCGACCTGCCGGTGGTACGCGAACACGCGCTGCTGACCTGCCTGGCCCTGGCCGGGCTGCCGAGCGTGTTCCTGGTGCGCTGGGTGGGCGCACTGCCGGCCGTCCCGGTGGCAGCCGCGTCGGCCTGGCTGTGGATGGCCGGGGCGGTCGCCGCCGGGCGGGTCTCGCCGTGCGCGGCTGGCAGCTGCACCTGGCAGGACGCGGTGCATGCGCTGGGCGTCGCGGGCAGCGAGTCCGTGGTGGCGGCGCTGGTCGTCTCGGCCGTCGTGGCTGTCGTCCCGCTGCTCGCCTGGTCGGTGCGGGAAGCCGTCCGGCGGACCGGCCGCGCGACCCGCGACGACCGCACGACCCGCGACGACCGCACGACCCGCGACGACCGGGCGGTGCTCGACGACCTCCTGGCCCACGTCGACCGCTCGGCTTCCGTCGACGTCCCGGCCCGCGTCGACGTCCCGGCCCGCGTCGACGTCCCGGCCCGCGTCGACGTCCCGGCCCGCGTCGACGTCCCGGCCCGCGTCGACGTCCCGGCTCGCGTCGACGTCCCAGCGCTCGTCGACCGTGCGGCGTTCGGTGACCACGTGGCGCTGGACGGTCGCCCGGCGGCTCGGGTCCGTGCGGTGCCCAAGGCGCGGCGCGGGCTGGTCGTCGCCGTGGTCCTGCTGATGTCCGCCGTCGGTGCGGCGGCGCTCGGGGTGGAGTACCGGACCAGCCGCCCGGGAAGCGGGGTGGGCTCGGACGCGGCCACGATCGCGCGGTTCGTGCGGGAGGCGGAGGCGCGGTATGCGGACGTCCGAACGCCTATCCCGTTCGTCACCGCGTGTCGGGACTGGACGACCGCGACGCAGCAGGCGAACGCGACGGTGGACGAGTTCGCACAGCGGCGGCTGACGATGGCCTCGGAGCTGATGCGTACGGACTCCGGGACGCTGCGCAGGATCGGGTTCCGGCTCGGCACGGCGTTCATGAGCGACGACGGGCACGCCGCCCGCGAGGCCGAGACCGCGGCGGACTACTTCTGCGCTGACGTGTTCCTGTCCTATCCGCCGGGCGGCTAGCACAGGCATCCTGACCTGCGGATCAAGGATTCGACAAGGACTCGGCAAGTCTGCCGGGCGAGGCTTTCGGAGTCGGCACGGCCGGAGGGGGGATCCACCGGCCGGCGACCCCGCTGGGGTGCGCCGACGCCGTGGCGCCGGACCGGCCGGCGCCGTCCGACCCATCGGAGAGTCTGATGACCAAGCTCCTCGACCGCGTCCTCGGCATGGCCGCGGCCAAGACCGCCGCCTCGGCCGGCTGCCCGCCGGACAGCTGGACCGAGTGCTACACCCGCCAGCAGCTCGGCCCGAGCAGCTGGGAGACCTGCACCCGCACCGTGACGCAGACCGGCAGCTGCGGCGTCAGCTACGGCCCGTCGACGTGCCGCTGCACCAACTACTACTGCTGATCGGCTCGTCCGACCGACCGGGATGAGGCTGCCGTCGTGTGGTTCGCGCTGGTGACCGTCGAGTTCATGCTGGGCGGGGCGCTGCTTGCCGCGGGGGCGAGCAAGCTGCGGTCCCGCGCCGCGGTGCGCGACTTCGCCGCGTCGATCCGCGCGCTCGACCTGCTCCGGGGGCGTGCGGCGGCGGCGCTGGCCGTCGCCGTGGGGGTGGCCGAGGTGGGGGTGGCGGCGCTGGTCGCCGCTCCCACCTCGGCCGGGGCGGTGCCGCGGTGGGCCGGACCGGCTGGCGCGCTGGTGCTGCTGGTCGCGTTCACCGTGGTGGTCGCGCGGGCGGTGGCCCGCGGCTCGGGCGCGTCGTGCCGCTGCTTCGGCTCCTCGGGCGGCCCGCTGCGCGCCGACCACCTGTGGCGCAACGCCATCCTGATCGTCGCCGCCGGCTGTGCGCTCGCCGGGTGGTGGCTCGCGCCCGCGACCCCGGCCTCGGTCGACGCCTGGCTCGGGACCGCGTTCGCGGCCGTCGCCGGTGTCGGCCTGGCCCTACCCGTCGTCTACTGGGACGGCGCCCGCTTCCTGGCGGGCCGGTCCTGAGGAAGGAGCATCCGTGTCGACCGGCCTGCTCGTCGCGGTCGTGGTGCTCGCCGCGGTCTGCGTCCTGAACCTGGCCCTGGTGCTGCGCCTGAGCACCCTCGTGCGCCGGCAGGGGGCGGCGCGTGCCGCCGCCGACACCCCGGCGACGCTGCCGGCGCCCGGTGCCGCGCTGCCCGCCTTCGCCGGGGTGGGCGCCACCGGTGTGCCGGTCTCCTCGGCCGACCTGGCCACCGGCACCGTCCTGGTGGCATTCCTGTCGGCGACGTGCGCGCCGTGCCGGGAGAGCCTGCCCGACCTGGCCGCGACCGCGACCGGGCTGCGCGAGACGGTGCCCGTGGTGGCGGTGGTGTCGGCACCGTCGCACGTGGACCCGGCCGACATGATCGCGGCGCTGGCCGGATCGTGCGCCGTGATCGTCGCCGACGGTTACCACGACCCGCGCTTCGCCGGCTTCGGCGTCGGCAACTATCCGACGTTCCTGCGCTACGACGACGGCGTGCTCGGCGCCGCCGCGCACCTGCTGCCGGAGCTGGCTCTGCCGGTGCCGGCGTGACCGCGGGCACGGTGGGCTGGCCGGGCAGGGCCGAGCTGGCCGGGCGCGCGCGTACGGCGTTCACGGTCGGCTGGGGCGCGTGCCGCGGGCTGAACGTGGCCGACGTCGCCGTCGCGCTCGCCCAGGGCGGCGCCGCCGTGCTGCTGGCATGGCTGAGCAAGCTGCTGATCGACGGGCTGGGCGCCGGCGCGGACGGGCGCACGCTGTGGCTGGCGGCGGGAGTCGCGGCCACCACGCTGGCGGTCGCCGTGCTGACCCAGCTCGACCAGTACCTGGCGCCGCTGCTGCGCCGCGCCGTCGCCGCCGACGTGCAGGCCCGGCTGTACGCGAAGGTGAACGCCTTCGTCGGGCTGGGCCCGCTGGAGGACCCGCGGCTGCACGACCGGCTGCGCCTGGCGCAGCAGGCGGGGGAGGCCGCGCCGCAGCAGGTGATCAGCGGTGTCGCGGGGCTGCTGCGCGGGCTCGTGCAGCTCGGCGGGTTCGTGGCGGCGCTGTGGGTGCTGTGGCCGCCGATGGTCGCCGCCACGGTGCTGGCCGCGGTGCCCGTGGTGGCCGCCGACGTCCGCCTGGCCGGCGGGCGCGCCGCGACGCAGCTGACGACCTCGCCCGGCTACCGGCGCCGGCTGTTCTACCGGATGCTGCTGACCGACCGGGCGGCCGCGATGGAGAGCCGCCTGTTCGGCACGGGCACGTTCCTGTTCGACCGGATGGCCGACGCGACGGCCCGCACGGACCGGGCCGAGAACGCCCACGACACGCGCGTGCTGCGGCTGCGGTGCGGCTCGGCGGTGCTCGCCGGCCTGGTCACCGGGGCCGCGCTGGTGTTCGCCGTGGCACGTGCCGCGCAGGGCCGGCTCACCCCGGGCGACGTGCTGCTGTTCACCGCCGCCGTCGGCGGGGTGCAGGCCGCGCTGCTGTCCACCGCGTCGGTGCTGACCTCCACGTACGAGGCGCTGCTGCTGTTCGGCAGCTACCGCGACGTGGTGCGCGCGCCCGACGACCTGCCCACCGGCGCGGCCGAGCTGCCGCCGCTGGGCACGGGCATCGAGTTCCGGGACGTGTGGTTCCGCTACGAGGACGGTCCGTGGGTGCTGCGCGGCGTGACGTTCACGGTGCCCGCGGGGGCGGCGATCGGGCTGGTGGGCGCCAACGGCGCGGGCAAGAGCACCCTGGTGAAGCTGCTCTGCCGCTTCTACGACCCGCAGCGCGGGCAGATCCGCTGGGACGGCGTGGACATCCGCACCGTGCCGCCGCAGGAGCTGCGCGCCCGGCTCGGCGCGGTGTTCCAGGAGTTCGTCCGCTACGACCTCAGCGCGGCCGAGAACATCGGGCTCGGCGCGCTGGAACACCTGCACGACCGCGAGCGCATCGACGCCGCGGCGCGGCTGGCCGGGGCGCGGCCGTTCCTGCAGGCGCTGCCGTCCGGGTACGACACCCTGCTCAGCCGCCTGTTCTTCAGCGACGACCAGCAGGCCCACGGCGGCGGGACCAACCTGTCCGGCGGGCAGTGGCAGCGCGTCGCCCTGGCCAGATCCGTCATGCGCACCGACGCGGAGCTGCTGATCCTCGACGAGCCCAGCTCGGGGCTGGACGCGGTCGCCGAGCACCAGGTGCACACGGCGCTGCGGGAGTACCGCCGGGGACGCACCTGCCTGCTGATCTCGCACCGGCTGGGCACGCTGCGGGCCGCCGACCGCATCGTGGTCCTCGACGACGGCCGGGTGACCGAGTCCGGCAGCCACGACGCGCTGCTGGCCGCCGGCGGCGGGTACGCCCGCCTGTTCGCGCTGCAGGCGGACGGCTACCGGGACCGGCCCGCCGACCCGGTGCCGGCCTGATGACGGCCGCCCTGCCACCGGCCGCCCTGTCACCGGCCGTGCTCGTGCAAGCCGGTCCGGTGCTGGACGGTCTCGCGCCCGGCGGCTCCGTGCCGGGCGGTCTGGTGCCGGTCTGCCTGGTGGCCGCGGGCCTGGCGCTGGTCACCCTGGTCTGCGTGGCGCGCGTGCGGCTGGTGCGGGTCACCGTCTCGGGGGGCAGCATGGCACCGACCCTGGCGCACGGCGACCGGCTGCTGATGGTCCGGCGGCGGGTCCGCGCCCGCGACCGGGGCGCGGTGGTGCTGCTGGCCGCGCCGGAGGACGCCACCGCGCAGGTCGAGCTGGGCCCGTGGCGGGTCAAGCGGCTGGTGGCCCTGCCGGGGGACCCGGTGCCCGCGGTCGTCGCGGCGGCGCGCGGGCTCCCGGCGGGCGGCGTGGTCCCACCTGGCGAGATCCTGGTGCTGGGTGACAATCCCCGCAGCGAGGACAGCAGGCACTGGCACCGGGTGCCGATCGCGCTGGTGACCGCGGTGGCCCGCCGCTCGCCGCCGCCACCGGGCCGAGCGGGGGCGCGAAAGTCCACATAGGCCTGTCGCCGGTGCGCCGTATGCTTTCGGCGGACATCGACGGCGGCCCAAATCCCATACACGACGTTCCTCGTGGCCGCCCCGGGCATGGGGGAGCCGCGCTGGTGGAGCTGCGATTGCTGGGCCCGGTCGAGCTGTGGGACGGCGGCCGGCCGGTCGACCTCGGCGCGCCCCGGCAGCGGGCCGTGCTCGCCGCGCTGGCCTGGGACGCGGGCCGCCTGGTCCGCACCGACGAGCTGGTCGACCGGGTGTGGGGCGACGAGCCGCCGGCCCGCGCCCGCGAGAGCCTGCACTCCTACGTCGCCCGCATCCGCAGGGTGCTGGCGGACTGCGCGCAGCCCGCACCGGTCCGGCTGGCCAGCCGCTCCGGCGGCTACGTGCTGGAGTGCGCGCCGGAGCTGGTGGACGTCCACCTGTTCCAGGCGCTGACGGCGGCCGGGCCCGGCCACCCCGACCCGGAGCGGCTGCGCCAGGCGCTGGACCTGTGGCGCGGCCGGCCGCTGTCCGACGTGAGCGGCCCGTGGGCCGACCGGGTCCGGGCCGGTCTGGACCGCCGGCATCTCGACACGGTCCTCGCGTGGGCCGACGGGCAGACGCGCCGGGGCGACACCGCCCCGGCCGTCGCCGCGCTGTCGGACCTGTCCGCGCAGCATCCCCTGTCCGAACCGGTGACCGCGGCGCTGATGCGGGCCCTGCACGCCGCCGGGCACGGTGCGGAGGCGCTGCGCCAGTACGCCGCCCTCGCCGCGCGGCTGGCCGAGGAGCTGGGCGCCGACCCGGGCGCCGAGCTGCAGGCGGTGCACCGGTCGATCCTGCGCGGCGAGCCCCCGGCCGCCGTCGAGCCGGCCCCGCCCGTCGCGTCGCCCCCGACCGTGACCGGTCCGGCGATGCTGCCGCCGGACGTCTACGGCTTCACCGGCCGCGAGGCGCAGCTGGCCCGCCTCGACGCGGTGCTGGCCAAGTCGGCGCAGCAGGCCACCGCCGTGGTGATCGGCCTGGTCACCGGCACGGCGGGCGTCGGCAAGACCACCCTGGCCGTGCACTGGGCGCACCGCACCCGCGACCGGTTCCCCGACGGGCAGCTCTACCTGGACCTGCGCGGATTCGCGCCGGGCAGCGCGGTCCCGACCGCCGACGCGGCGCGGCGGCTGCTCGACGCGCTGTCGGTGCCCTCCCGGCGGCGGCCGTCCGAGGTCGACGCCCAGCTCGACCTCTACCGCAGCGAGCTCGCCGGCCGGCGCGTGCTGGTGCTGCTGGACAACGCGCGCGACGAGGCACAGGTGCGGCCGCTGCTGCCGGGCAGCTCCACCGCCATGGTGATCGTGACCAGCCGCAACCGCATGCCGGGCCTGATCGCCACGAACGGTGCCCAGCCCGTCGCCGTCGACCTGCTCAGCGACGACGAGGCCCGCGCGCTGCTGGCGTACCGGCTCGACGACGGGCGCGCGGCCGCCGAGCCGCGGGCCGCCGAGCACATCGTGCGGCGCTGCGCGCGGCTGCCGCTGGCCCTGGCCGTCGTCGCGGCCCGGGCCGCCCAGCACCCGGAGTTCCCGCTCAGCCGGTTCGCCGCGGACCTGGCCGGTCCGCAGGCCGGGCTGGACGCGCTGACCGGCGACGACACCAGCACCGACGTCCGTGCCGTGCTGTCGTCGTCCTACCGCGCCCTCGATCCCGCCGCCGCCCGGCTGTTCCGGCTGCTCGGCGTCTGGTCGGGCCCGCAGGTGACCCTGCCCGCGGCGGCGAGCCTGGGCGCGCTGCCCGTCGCGCAGGCCCAGGTCCTGCTCGCCCGGCTGGCCCAGGCGCACCTGCTGACCGAGGTCGGCACCGGCCGGTACGTGCTGCACGACCTGCTGTCGGCGTACGCGGCGGAGCTGGCCCGGCACCGGCTCGACCCGGACGGGCAGCGCCGGGCGCTGCGCCGCCTGCTGGACCACTACCTGCACACCGCGCAGGCGGCGGCGCTGGTGCTCTACCCGCAGCGCGACCACGACCGGCTGAGCCCGGCCGAGGAGGGCACCGTGCTGGACCCGCCCGCGACGCTGGAGGCCGCGTTCGCCTGGTTCGACAGCGAGATGGAACTGGTGGCGGCGGCGGCCCAGCAGGCCGCCGCGAGCGGGTTCGACCAGCACGTCGGCTTGCTGGCCCGCGCCTCGTCCACGTTCCTGCACCGGCGCGGCCGCTGGCACGAGCAGGCCGTCCTGCAGACGGCCGCGCTGCACGCCGCGCGGCGGCTCGGCGACGCCCCCGCCGAGGCGCGGGCCAACCTCTCGCTCGGGCACACCGCGACGGCGCTGGGCCGCAACGAGGAGGCCCTGATCCACTACGCCCGCGCGACGGCGCAGTACTCCGCGCTCGGCGACCTCGACGGGCAGGCGCAGACCCACTTCCACCTGTCCTGGATGCAGGAGCGCGCGCAGCGCCTGGACGACGCGCTGCACCACGCCGAGCAGGCGTTGCGGCTGTCGGTCGCCGCGGGCAGCCGGGCCGGGCAGGCCGACGCGCTCAACTCGGTCGGCTGGTATCACGCGCTGCGCGGCGACCACGACGGCGCCATCCGGCACTGCCGGCAGTCGCTGGAGCTGCACCAGCTGCTCGGCAACCGGTCGGGCCAGGCCAACGCGTGGGACAGCATCGGCTACTCGCACGCGCGGCTGGGCCGCCACCGCGAGGCCATCACGCACTACCGGATGGCGCTGGAGCTGTTCCAGCAGGTCGAGTCGACCATGGACGAGGCAGAGGTCCTCGACCACCTCGGGGACGCGTACGCGGAACTGGGCGAGCACTCGCAGGCCCGGGAGTCCTGGGCGCGGGCCCTGCGGCTGCTCGATCCGCTGGACCATCCGGACGCGGCGGCGATCCGCGCGAAACTCGCCTGACGGCCCGGTGCGCGTGGCCGGTCGTGCGCCCGGCGGGCGGGACCGCGAAGTCCCGCCCGCCGGTCACGCCGGCCCGGCCACCCAGGTGTGACCGGGCCGGCGGGTCTCATACCTGGGTGAGCCGCCACATCTGGTTGGACCCGGTGTGGCAGGTCCACTGGATGAGCGCGGCGTTGTCGGCGGTGGAGGCGCCGTTGACGTCCAGGCACTTGCCGCTGTGCACGGCCTTGAGCTGGTAGACGCCCGCGGTCGAGGTGGTCACCGCCTGCCACTTCATGTTGTTGTTCGTGGTGCAGGTCAGCTGCACCATCGTCGCCCCGTCGGCGGTGGACCCGCCGCTGGCGGCCAGGCACTTGCCGCTGTGCAGCGCCTTGAGGTAGACGTAGCCGCTGCCCGCGTCGACGGCCTGCCAGCGCTGGTTGTTGGCCCCGGTGGCCGGCCACTGCACGACGGCCGCGTTGTCGGCGGTGGACACGCCGCTGACGTCGGCGAGCTTGCCGCTGTGCTGGGCCGTCAGGGTGTACGTCTTCCCGGCGATGCCGCCGGTCGGGTTGGTGCCGACCCCGGCTCCGGCGAAGGTGAACGAGTCGAGGTCGAAGCCGTTGTTCGAGCTCGTCTTGAACACCATGTACAGCTGGTGGGTGCCGGACAGCGCCGCCACGTTCACGGAGGCCTGCTGGACGTAGGTGTCCCAGCCGCCGGTCGCCGCGACCGGGTTGGTCGCCAGCAGGGTGCCCGTCGGCGAACCGGCGCGCAGTTCGATGCTGCCGCCGCCGCTGGGCGAGGAGACCCGGTAGCTGACGCTGGTGATGCCCTGCAGGCTCATCGGGTTGAACATGATCCAGTCGTTGTTGCTGATGTCGCCGATGCGGTTGCCGCTCTGGGCGCCCGCCTGCGCGACCACCCGGATCCCGGACTGGCTGGTGAAGTACTCCGCCTGCTTGTGCTTGGGCTGCAGGACGACGTTGGCGTAGCCGGTCAGCCGGGCCACCGAGCCGTTGCCGTTGTCCTGGTAGCGGGAGTTGAGCAGGTAGAACAGGTTGGCGCCGTCGGGGTGCCCGCCGAGGTTGCCGGTGTTGACGGTGCCGGTGCAGCCGGGCAGGTCGGTGGTCGGGTGGGCGTGGTCGTCGTGCCCGAGCGCCGGGTTGGTGAACACCTGGGTGCAGTTGATGGTGCCGTCCTGCGCGTCGGTGACGCTGACGCTGTAGGCGACGTTCTGCCCGAAGTCGAGCATGCCGCCGTTGGGTGGCGACGTGATCGTGACGACGGGGGCGTTGTTGCCGACGGTGATCGGCACGTTGACGAACGACGACCGGCCGGTGGTGTCGGTGACGGTCAGCTTGGCGGTGTAGTTGCCGTTCGTGCTGTACGTACGCGTCGGGTTGGCGGCGGTGGAGTCCGTGCTGCCGTTGCTGTCGAAGTCCCACGCGTAGGAGATGGTGTCGCCGTCGGGATCGGCCGAGCCGGCGCTGGAGAACACCACGTTCAGCGGGGCGAGGCCGTTGGTCGGCGTGGCGGTGGCCTTGGCGACCGGGGCGCGTCCGCCGTGGATGTAGTCGATGCGGTAGAGCCCGGAGTCGTTGTTGCCGCCGCCGAACTCCGAACCCCATTCGAGGACGTACAGCGAGCCGTCGGGGCCGAAGCGCATCGCCATCGGCTTGATGAAGCCGCCACCCGGCAGGAACGGGTTGATCTTCACCAGGTTGCCGGAGCTGTCGAAGTGGATCTCCTTGATGTAGTTGCGGGCCCACTCGTAGAAGAAGTGCACGCCGTTGTAGTACGCCGGGAACTTCGTCGCCGAGGTGCTGGCGGCGTTGTACCGGTAGACCGGGCCGCCCATCGGCGCCGAACCGCCCTCACCCATCTCCGGGAAGGACGGCGAGACGCCGTAGCCGTACCAGATCTGCGGCTGGACCAGCGGCGGCAGCGTGCGCAGGCCGGTGTTGTTCGGCGAGTCGTTGACCGGGGCGTTGCAGTTGAACTTCGCCCCGACCACGCCGGTGGTCGGGTTGTACGGCGCGTACGGCTGGTTGTTGCCGTGGCAGAACGGCCAGCCGAAGTTGCCCGCCTGCTTGATGACGTTCAGCTCGACCAGGCCCTCCGGGCCGCGGTTGGTGGTCGCGCCGCCGCGGTCGGGGCCGTAGTCGGCCAGGTTCACCCAGCCGGTCTGCATGTCGACCTCGAACCGGAACGGGTTGCGGAAGCCCATCGCGTAGATCTCGGGCTTGGTCTGGGCGGTGCCGGGCGCGAACAGGTTGCCGCTGGGGATGGTGTAGGTGCCGTTGGCCTCCGGGTGGATGCGCAGCAGCTTGCCCCGCAGGTCGTTGGTGTTGCCCGCGCTGCGGGCCGCGTCCAGGAAGCTCTTGCCCGCCCGCCAGTCGAGCGGCGCGTAGCCCTGCCAGGCCGGGTCGAGGTTGGGCGGGGTGTCGTCACCGGTGGACAGGTAGAGGTTGCCGCCCGGCCCGAAGGCCAGGTAGCCGCCGGTGTGGCCGGGTTCGCTGAAGGTGCGGTCGCGGTACGCCGGCACGCTCAGCAGCACCTGCTCGCTGGCCAGGTCGAGGGTGTCGCCGTTGATCGTGAACCGGGACAGCCGGTTGACGTCGGTGCTGCTCGACTGGGGTGAGTAGTACAGGTAGATCCATCTGTTGGTGGCGAAGTTCGGGTCGAGCACCATGCCGACCAGGCCGTCCTCGCCGCCGGTGTACACCGCGAGCTGGCCCGACGTCACGGTCTGCTGCTGGGCGGGCTTGAACACGGCGAGCTTGCCGCCGCGCTGCACGTAGAACACCCGGCCGTCGGGGGCGATGTCCATCGCCATCGGGTCGACGGTGTTGGAGTCGAGGGTGACCTTCTCGAAGTTGCTCCACACCGTGCCGCCGCAGTCGCCGGCCAGGTTGCCCGCGGCGTAGCGGACGCCGCCCAGGATGTGGTTGCGGAAGTTCGTCTCGCTGTACGACGCGTCGTCGTGGCCCATCGCGGTGGCCCACACCTTGCCGCCCTCGGCCTCGCGGCACCAGGAGATCGGGTGGTCGGGGCCCATCGCCCGGCTGCCCGGGTTGTACGTGCGCTCGTCGGCGGTGACCAGCACGTGCACGTTGCCGCGCGCGTTGACGTCGAAGTTGTACCACTCCTCGGTGCGCTGCCAGTTGTCCGGCAGGTGCGCGGTGGAGGGGTGGACCTTGTCGGCGACCCGGGCCCAGCCCTGCAGCGAGCCGGGGGAGTGCTCGGGCATGTGCGCGCCGCCGTTGATGGTCGCGTCCCACCACGGGAAGGTCGTGTCGATGCCCATGTCGGTGGCGTTGTGGATCGCCACGATGCCCTTGCCGCTGCGCAGGAAGTTCTGCGTGGCGGTGCGCTGGGCGTCGTTGTCGAAGACCATGCCGGAGGTCTGGAACATCACCAGCACGTCGAAGGTGTTGAGGTTGGCTGTGTTCAGGACGGTGGAGTCCTCGCTGAACACGACCTCGAAGTTGTTGGCCGCGGCCAGCTGGTTGAACATGTTGACACCGGCGGCGATGGATCCGTGCCGGTAGCCGGCGGTCTCACTGAACACCAGCGCGCGGAACGCCGGTGCGGCCGAGGCGGTGCCCGTGGGGAGCACGCTTACGGCTACTGCGGTGGCCAGCGCGAGGAACGCGCCAAGGACAGGTCTGCGGCGGCTCATGCCGTCTCCTTCAGGACCGGAAAAGGACGGGCGGGTCGTCATGCGTCCGCCGCGACGCATGACCGTGCTGCGCTCCGATGCCGAGGGCAGGGACCCGGCATCGACATGTGTCGGTTCCGTTACGAGAGCGCGAAGCCGAGCATGGCGTGAGCCAGCGGGGGCCGTCAATATCCTCTCGGTGCCAGTTTCAAAAGAATCACCGAAAGTTTGTTGTCCGCCAGGCAAAACTAAGGGCCGCGCGTGAAGAAGTTGTGGAACGTTCCACATCGTGCCTGCTAAATCAATCAATGCCGAACCGTGACCTTTTCCGGCTTGTTACGGGCTTGCTAGATCGAGCGTCAACGTTTAACGTCCGACGCCAAGACTTCCGATCTGGACAGCAAAAGTTCTTGCTCCGCCAACGAAAGTGCACCGGCCCGCCGGGAGCCTCCCGGCCCAGCCCGAAACGATCGAGGAGGTGCGGTGCGGTCAGACGGCGACAGCCCCCTGCTGCGCATGCGGGGGGTCGGCAAGGCGTTCTTCGGGGTGCGCGTGCTCGACGACGTCGACCTCGACCTCCACGCCGGACAGGTGCACGCGCTCGTCGGCGAGAACGGCGCCGGCAAGTCCACCCTGATGAAGATCGCCAGCGGGGTGTACCAGCCCGACGCCGGCACCATCGAGCTGTCGGGACGGCCGACCGCGCTGCCCGACCCCCGCGCCGCCCAGGCCGCCGGGATCGGCATCATCCACCAGGAGTTCAACCTCCTGCCGGAGCGCACCGTCGCCGAGAACGTCTTCCTCGGCCGCGAGCCGCTGCGCCGCGGCCTGGTGGACCGCCGGGCCATGCAGGCCCGCACCGCCGAGCTGCTCGCGGGCATCGGCGAGGCGGCGATCGCGCCGCAGGCCAAGGTCGGCCGGCTCAGCGTCGCCCAGCAGCAGGTCGTCGAGATCGTCAAGGCGCTCGCGCTGGACGCCCGGGTGCTCATCATGGACGAGCCCACCGCGTCCCTGGCCGAGCACGAGGTCGAGCTGCTCTACGCGCTCGTCCGGCGGCTGCAGCAGCGCGGCATCGGCATCCTCTACGTCTCGCACCGCCTCACCGAGGTGTTCGACCTGTCCGACCGGATCACCGTGCTCAAGGACGGCCGCCGGGTGACCACTCTCGACACCGCCGAGGCCACCGCCGACACCCTGGTCCGGCACATGGTCGGCCGCGAGCTGTCGCACTACTTCCCCGAGCGCGCCGCACCCGGCAGCGCCGGCGCGGCGCGGCTGCGGCTGTCGGCTGCCGGCAACGGCCGCCTGCGCCCGGTCGACCTGGAGCTGCGCTCCGGCGAGGTGCTCGGCGTCGGCGGGCTGCAGGGCTCCGGCCGCTCCGCGCTGGCCCGCGCCGTGTTCGGGATCGACGGCTTCCGCACCGGACAGATGCTGCTCGACGGCGTGCCGGTGCGGGTGCGCTCGCCCCGCCAGGCGGTGCGGGCGGGCATCGCGTACGTCACCGAGGACCGCAAGGGCGAGGGCCTCGCGCTCAGCCAGTCGGTGCTCGACAACGCCCTGCTCGCCCAGCGCGCCGTGCGGCCGCGCTGGTTCGCCCGCGCCGCCCGCACCACCACCGTGCGCGAGCTGCTCGACGCCGTAGAGGTGCATGCCGCGGGCGCCGACCAGGAGATCCGCTACCTGTCCGGCGGCAACCAGCAGAAGGTGATCCTGGCCCGCTGGCTGGCGATGACGCCGCGGGTGCTGCTGTTCGACGAGCCCACCCGGGGCATCGACGTCGGCGCGAAGGCCGCGATCCACGACCTGATCCGCAGGCTCGCCGCCGACGGCGCGGCGGTGCTGATGATCTCGTCGGAGCTGCCCGAGCTGATCGGGATGAGCGACCGCATCGTCGTCATGCGCGACGGCGCCGTCGCGGGCGAGCTGCCCGCCGGGGCGAGCGAGGAGGCCGTGATGGGCCTGGCCACCGGGGCCGCCACGAGCACGGAGGTGCCCGCATGAGCGAGCGCAGCGAGCGAGTCAGGCAGGCACGTCCTCATGCCGCCGACCAGCGCAGCGAGGAGAAGGCATGAGCACCGACACGGCACGCGCCCGGCTGCGGCTGCCGAGCCTCGACGCGACCAACGGGGTCTGGGCCGCGCTCGCGGCCGCGCTGATCCTGGGCGGCATGCTGGTCGCCCTGGACGGCGGCTCGCTGTTCACCGAGGCCGGCACGATCAGCCTGCTGCAACGGGCCGCCGGGCTCGGCATCGTCGCGGTCGGGCAGACCATCGCCATCCTCGCCGGATCGCTGGACCTGTCCGTGGCGTACGTGATCAGCCTGAGCTCGCTCGTCGCCGCCGAGACCATGGCGGGCGCCGACGGCATGGTGCTGCCCGCTATCGCCGCCGTGCTCGCCGTGTCCGCCGCGATCGGGCTGCTCAACGGCCTGCTCATCACCAAGCTGCGGATCAACGCGTTCATCGCGACGCTCGGCGTCGGCCTGCTCATCAAGGGCTACCTGGAGCAGGGGTACGCGGGCCCCGCGGGCAGCGTGCCGGCCTCCTTCCAGCACCTGGGCTACGACCGGATCGGCCCCGTGCCGCTGTCGTTCCTGCTGTTCCTCGCGGTCGCCGCCGCGGCGTGGTTCACGCTGCGCAGCACCCGCTACGGCCACCACCTGATCGCGACCGGCGGCGACCTCGACGTGGCCCGGCTGTCCGGGGTGCGCACCGACCGGGTGCTGATCCGCACCCACGTCATCTGCTCGCTGTGCGCCGGCATCGCGGGGCTCTACCTGGCCAGCCGGCTGGGCGCGGGCGCGCCGCGGGTCGGCGCCGAGGGCGGCTACGACCTGGAGTCCATCGCCGCGGTCGTGCTCGGCGGCACCGTGCTGGCCGGCGGCCGGGGCGGGGTGGCCGGCACCGTCGGCGGGGTGCTCCTGCTGGCCGTCATCGACGGGGTGTTCAACCAGCTGGAAGTCGACTCCTTCTTCAAGCAGATGGTGCGGGGCGTGGTCATCGTCGCCGCGGTCGCGGTGTACGCGCTGCGCCTGCGCCGCACCTCCGACCGGCGGAAGGCGGCCGTCGCATGAGCGAGCACCGCGAGCGAATCGGGGGGCGTGCCGATGCCGCCGACGAGCGCAGCGAGGAGAAGGCATGAGCACCGAACTGGTGACGCCGACCGGCTCCGCCCCCGTGAAGTCCGGGCTGGGCGGCGGCGGGCGCAGCGGCTGGGGCGCGGGCAGCATCCGGCCCGTGCTGATCATCCTGGTGCTGCTGCTGGTCGCGGTCGGCATCCGCCAGCCCGACTTCTACGACCCGCCCGTGCTGCTGGCGTTCCTCAAACGTGCCGCCCCGCTGATCATCCTCGCCGCCGGGCAGTACTTCGTCATCGTCGCCGGTGACTTCGACCTGTCGGTCGGCTCGCTGGTCACCGCCGAGGTGGTGATCGCCGCCCGGCTCATCGACGGCGACCCGGCCGCGACCTGGCCCGTCGTCGCGCTGCTGCTCGGCTTCGGCCTGCTCATCGGCCTGGTCAACGGCCTGGTCACCACGCTGCTGCAGGTGCCCTCGTTCATCACCACCCTCGGCATGTACCTGGTGCTCGTCGGCGCGGTCTACACCTGGACCGGCGGCTCGCCGCGCGGGGCGCTGTCGGAGGAGTTCCGGATGCTCGGCCGCCGGGGCATCGACGGGGTGCCCGTGCTCGGGCAGCTGCCGTACGCGGTGCTGGTGCTGGCCGGGGTCGCCGTGCTCGCGGTGCTCGCGATGCGCTCGGACTTCGGCAAGGTGCTGCTGGCCGTCGGGGACAACCCGCGCGCCGCCCGGCTCACCGGTGCCCGCACGGCCCGGGTGCGCACCGTCGCGTTCCTGGCCAGCGGCGCCTGCGCGGCCGTCGCGGCGATCCTGCTCGGCGGCTTCGGCGGGGTGTCGTTCCAGGTCGGGCAGGGCCTGGAGTTCACCGCCATCACCGCGGTCGTGCTCGGCGGGGTGGTGCTCGGCGGCGGGCGCGGCTCGGTCGCCGGGGCCATGCTCGGCGCGCTCACCCTGCAGACCCTGCTCACGCTGCTGAACCTGCTCGGCGTATCCGGCGCGCTCAGCTCCGCCGTGCAGGGCCTGATCATCCTCGCCGCCGTGGCGGTCGGCACGCTGCGCCGCCGTACCTGAAACGCCCTGAATCCGCACCAGAGAGGAACGCGCATGAGGAGAAGCACACCCTTCCTGCTGGCCGTTGCCACCGCCGTGGCGGTGGTCGTGGCCGGCTGCACCAGCGACGTGCCCGGCGCGTCGCCCAGTGCCGGGCCCAGCGGCGCCGGCACCGGCGAGACGTCGAAGTTCTTCGTCCAGGCCGACCACGACAACGAGCTCGCGCTGCGCACCAAGAGCGCCACCGGGCCCGCGGACAAGCCGTGGGAGCAGGCGCTCGACCCCAAGACCGTGGACACCGCCAAGTACAAGAAGGCCGGTCCGTACCACCTGTGCTTCTCCAACGCGGGCGTCGGCAACCCGTGGCGGCAGGTCGGGTTCAAGAACATGCAGGCCGAGGTGAAGCTGCACCCGGAGATCAAGACGTTCACCGTGGCCGACGCGGAGAGCAAGGACGACAAGCAGATCTCCGACATCACCGACCTGCTCGGCAAGGGCTGCGACGCGCTCATCGTCTCCCCGAACACCACCGCGACGCTGACCCCGGCGGTCGAGCAGGCCTGCGCCAAGGTGCCGGTCATCGTGTTCGACCGCGGCGTCAACACCAAGTGCCCGGTCACCTTCATCAACCCCATCGGCGGGTACGCGTTCGGCGCGACCGGCGCGGAGTTCCTCGTCGAGAAGGTCAAGCCGAAGGGCAAGATCCTGGCGCTGCGCATCCTGCCCGGCGTCGACGTGCTCGAAGCCCGCTGGGGCGCGGCCAAGGTCGTCTTCGACAAGTCCGACCTGGACGTGGTCGGCGTCGAGTTCACCGACGGCGACGCGGCCAAGACCAAGTCCATCGTGACGAACTACATCCAGCGCTTCGGCGACATCGACGGCATCTGGATGGACGCCGGCGCCACCGCCGTCGCCGCGGCCGAGGCGTTCGAGGACGCGGGCAAGCCGTTCCCGGCCATCGTCGGCGAGGACCAGCAGGACTTCCTCAAGATGTGGCAGGACAAGAAGCTCACCGCGATCGCCCCGACCTACCCCACCTACCAGTGGCGTACGCCGGTCATCGCCGCGCTGAAGATCCTCGGCGGCGAGGCCGTGCCCAGCCCGTGGAAGCTGCCCCAGCCGACCATCACCTCCGACAACCTGGGCCAGTACGTGCAGAAGGACATGCCGCCGCTGCACTACGCGATGTGCGGCTGCGCGACCCTGCCCGGCTACCCCGGTGACTGGGGCGGCAAGTAGCCCTGCGCCGGACCGGCGGCCGCCCCCTACCCCCCACGGGGCGGCCGCCCCCGCTCACGACCAGCCGAACGTCCCGGGACGGCCGCCGCCGGCACCCGGCAGTGGAATGAGGTGTGCTGTGTTCGCCGTCGGCGCCAACCCGTGGATCTGGACCTCCCCGGTCGACGACCGCGCCCTGCGCGAGCTCGTCCCGCGCATCGCGGCCTGGGGCTTCGACGCGATCGAGATCCCGGTGGAGAACCCGGGGGACTGGTCGCCGGAGGCCGTACGCGACCTGCTCGCCGAGCACGGGCTGGCCGCGGCGGCGGTGCTCGCGGTCACCCCGCCCGGCCGCGACCTCGTCTGCACCGACGCCGCTACCGTCGCCTCCTCGCAGGCCTACCTGCGGGGGCTCGTCGACGCGGCGGCGGTCCTCGGCGCGCCGAGCGTGTGCGGGCCGGTGTACGCCGCCGTCGGGCGGCTGTGGCGGATGTCGGCCGACGAGCGCCGCGACTGCTACCGGCAGCTGCGCGACGCGCTGGACCCGGTCGCCTGGTACGCGGGGGAGCGGGGCGTCGCGATCGGCATCGAGGCGCTGAACCGGTACGAGACCTCGGTCGTCAACACCATGGCGCAGACCCTGGAGGCGATCGACGGGCTGCCCGGCAACGTCGGCATCATGCTCGACAGCTACCACATGAACATCGAGGAGTCCGATCCGTACGCGGCGGTCACGCTCGCCGGGCCGCGGATCGTGCACGTGCAGGTGTCCGGCAGCGACCGGGGGGCGCCGGGGCGCGACCACCTGGACTGGCCGCGGTGGCTGGGCGCGCTGGCCGGGACCGGATACCGCGGTCCGATCTGCATCGAGTCGTTCACGGGCGAGAACGAGGTCATCGCGGTGGCCGCCGCGATCTGGCGGCCGCTGGCCCCGAGCCAGGACGAGCTGGCCACGGCCGGTCTGGCCTACCTCCGCAAGGTCACCGCCGACCTGCGATCCTGACCGTCCCACCGCGGCCGTGTGGTGCGGCCGTGTGGTGCCAAGATCGCGGGTTCGTGCCAGAACGCGCAGTCACAGCCATTTTTCGACACGAATCACCGATCTTCGCAAGGCTCCCCGGCCGCCGGCAGCGGGGTGTGGCTGCGGAGATTGACGATAGTGGATTAATTGGCTTATGCTGCCGAGGGCGTAGCACCGTGTGGCCGGTCGGAGATGTGGTTCGCCGGGCAGTGGTCGTCTGGGCTTGGTGCGGCGGTCACGTGCCCGTCGCCGCCGCGACAGCACGCGCGGGCATGCTGCTCTGCGATCTGCCAGGAGGCGTGATGCAGACAGGGAATCTGATCGTCAACCCGGGCGCCGACGCGAGCACCGGCGGCACCGGACAGCCGACCCCGGTCGTTCCGGGATGGACGGCGATCGAGGGCGCGGCGGCCGTCATCACCTATGGCGCGAGCGGCTATCCGACCTCCGGCAGCCCCGGACCGGCCGACCGGGGCGCGAACTTCCTCGGCGGCGGCGACTCCGCGCGCACGAGGCTCACGCAGCAGATCACGCTGCCGATGACGGCGCAGATCGACGCGGGTGCGGCCCGGTTCGACGTCGGCGGCTGGCTGGGCGGCTACGCGGCCCAGGACGACGGCGTACGCCTGTCGGTGGAGTTCCTCGACGCGGCGGCCCGGCCGCTGGGCGTGGTGGTGCTCGGCCCGGTCACCGCGACCGAGCGCGGCGGCGCCACCGGGCTGCTGCGGCGCGCCCAGACCGGCACCGTGCCGCCGGGCAGCCGCACCGCGCGGGTGCTGCTGCTGTTCACCCGTGACGGCGGCACCTCGAACGACGGTTACGCCGACAGCCTGTGGCTGACCCTGTCCTCGGTCGGCGCGAACCTGCTCGCCAACCCGGGCGGCGACGCGGGCCCCGGCGGCACGGGCGGTCCGACCGCGAGCATCCCCGGCTGGACCCACCTGGAGGGCGGCGCGGCCGTCATCGCGTACGGGACCAGCGGCTACCCGACCTCGACCAGCCCCGGACCGGCCGACCGCGGCGTGAACCTCCTCGGCGGCGGCACCGCGGCGCGCAGCCGGCTCGGGCAGAGCGTGACGCTGCCGGGCACCGCCGCGATCGACGCGGGCACCGCCCGCTACGACGTGGCCGCCTGGCTCGGTGGGTACGCCGACCAGAACGACACCGCGCAGCTGTCCGTGGCGTTCCGCAACGCGGCCGGGCAGACCCTGGCCACGGTCGTGCTCGGCCCGGTCACCGCCGCGCAGCGCGGCAACACCACCGGGCTGCTGTCGCGCACGGCGACCGGCACGGTGCCCCCGCTCAGCCGCACCGCCCAGGTCGAGCTGCTGTTCACCCGCTCCGGCGGCACCTCCAACGACGGCTACGCCGACTCCCTGTCCCTCACCGTCACCCCCGGAGGTGCCTGATGGCCCTGCGCCGCCGCGCCCTGCTGCAGGCCGCCGCCGGAGCCGGTGCGCTCACCGCGGCCTGGCCGCTCACCCACGCCCTGGGTCCCGACGCCGCGTACGCCGCCGCGGCGGCGCTCGGCGCGAGCTGGGATCCGGCCCCGTTCACCCTCGGCGTGGCCTCCGGCGACCCGCTGCCGACCAGCGTGGTGCTGTGGACCCGGCTGGCGCCGGACCCGCTGGCGCAGGTGCAGCCGCTGCCGGACATCGTGCAGGTGGACTGGTTCGTGGCCACGGACGCGGCGATGTCCAACGTGGTCGCCTCCGGCTCGGTGGCCGCGTCGGTGCTGCTCGGGCACAGCCTGCACGTGGTGGTGGACGGGCTCACTCCCGGCCGGCGCTACCACTACCGGTTCCGCGCGCTGGGGCAGTACAGCCGGACCGGCCGGACGAAGACCGCGCCCACCGGTGCGGTGAACCTGGTCCGCTTCGCGTCGCTGAACTGCCAGCACTACCAGTCGGGTGAGTACCCGGGCATGCGCGACCTGGCCGCCGACGCCAACCTCGACTTCGTGGTGCACCTCGGCGACTACGTATACGAGGGCTCGGAGCTGGGCACGGCCTACACCCTGACCGACTACCGGCGGCTGCACGCGCTCTACAAGGGAGACCCCCTGCTGCGCGACGTGCACGCCGCGCATCCGTTCTACCTGACCTGGGACGATCACGAGGTCGTCAACGACTACTCCGGCTCGCGGGGCGCGGCGACCTTCGTGGCCCGCCGCTCGGCCGCGTACCAGGGCTGGTACGAGCACCTGCCGCTGCGGCTGGAGGGCTCCGACACCGCGCTGCCCGACCCGCGGATCCACCGCCACCGGCGCTGGGGCGACCTGCTGGAGCTGGTCATCCTCGACCTGCGGCAGCACCGCTCCGAGCAGAACGTCGCGGGCGGCACCATCCTCGGCGCGGCGCAGAAGCAGTGGGTCAAGGACCGGATCAGCCAGCGCTCCGGCGGCTGGCACTGCTGGGTCAACTCGATCTTCCTGAGCCAGCAGCGCAACCCCGACGGCGGGTACCTGTTCACCGACCAGTGGGACGGGTTCCGGGCCGAGCGGACCGAGCTGCTGACCTACGCCCAGCAGCAGGGCATCGCCGACTTCGTGACCATCACCGGCGACTGGCACAGCGCGTTCGTGCAGGACGTCCGGCCCGACTTCGACAACCTCGCGTCGCCGGTCATCGGCACCGAGTTCGTCGCGCACTCGACCACGTCGAGCGCGTACTCGGCGAGCTGGAACGCGGCCAACGGGCCACGGCTCGGGCAGGCCAACCCGCACCTGCAGTACTTCGAGGGCAACCGCTACGGCTACGACCTTTACGAGGTGACCCCGCAGCGGTGGACCACCCGGCTGCGGGTGGTCGGCGACCGGACCGACCCGAACGCCGCCGTCACCACCCTGACCAGCTGGCACGTGGACCGCGGCCGCGCCGGAGCCTACGAGGACCCGGCCACGAAGGGCTCCGCCGCCCAGTACCGCCGCAACCCCTGACCGCGCCCGGCGACCCGCGGCGCGAAGACGCGCCCGGCGGGGCGGCGCGAAGATCGCTGATTTGGGTCAGGAGATGGAGCCCCACCGCAGTTTCTGACCCGAACCGGCGATCTTCTGCCCCGGCGCCGGTGAGCGGCACCGACGGGAGGCGCTCGCTCAGGCGCCGTCGCGTTTGCGCCAGCCGAGCAGGGCCAGCACCACCCCGACGACCATCGTGATCGGGCCGATGACGGCCCACGTCGTGTCGCCGCTCATCGCGCTGCCGCCGAGCATGTTCAGACCCTGCAGGGTCCACACGCCGCCGGCCAGCACCAACAACACGCCGATGATGATCAAGGTAAGCCGCATGGCTGTCACGCTACGCGAGTCGCCCCGGTGAAGACAGGCACACGGGCTCGGCGGCGATGAGTAGGCTGAGGTGGACCAGCGCCGCGGCCGCCCGGCGTGCGTCAGGTGGCGCCGTGCGCCGACTGGTCGGGGCGCGCCGCTGCCAGGGCGCGCAGCTCGTCCAGGACGATCCGGCTCGCCTCGGTCAGCGCCGACCGGCTGCGGACGGCCGCGTACACCTGACGGGTGAGCGGTTCGCGCAGCGGCCGGGTGGCGACGTGATACCTGCCGTCGACGGCCAGCTCGGGTAGCAGCGAGACCGACAGGCCCGCTTCGACGTGCGCCAGCAGCAACTCGTAGCTGCCGAACCGGCCCGCCACGATCGGCTCGAAGCCCGCCCGCCGGCAGCTTCCCGTCACCAGGTTGGACAGGTACGTCCCCGGCAGGTCGACGGCCCAGGCCGCCGTGGCGTAGTCGGCCAGGTCCGCCGGTGTCCGCGGCCCCGCCTGCGCCTGCGGTGTCACGAGCACGATCGCGTCGGCGAGCAGCGGGATGGTGAACGCGTCCGGGTCGAGCGGCACCGACCCGTCGATGAAGTCGGCGGTCACGATGATGTCGCACTCGCCGCGCCGCAGCGCGGGGTGGCTGGCCTGCGGGTCGAGTTCGGACACGGCCAGCTCGATGCCGGGGTGCGTCGCGCGCAGCCGGGTGGCGAGCGGGATGACCAGGGTGCGCACGGCGCTGGAGAACGCGGCCAGCCGCACCGGCCCGGCCGGCTGCCCGGAAAGGCCGCGCAGCTCCTCCTCGGCCACCCTGACCTGGTCGAGGATGACCCGTGCGTGCCTGGCGAGGGTGCGCCCGGCTTCGGTCAGCCGCACCCGGCGGCCGTCGCGTCGCAGCAGCTCGGCGTGCGTCTCGGTCTCCAGGACCGCGAGCTGCGCCGACACCGCCGACGGGCTCAGGTGCAGCGCTGCCGCGACGGCCCGCACCGTGCCGAGGCTGTCCAGCAGGCTGAGCATCTCCAGCCGGGACGTGTTCAGCCGCATCAGGGCCCCCTTGTGCGCAGATCCCGTACAGGCTAGCCGCAGATCGGAGCTTTTCGTGCACAGCGGCGGTCCCTATCGTGAGCTTCATGACGACGACCGAGCAGTTCTGGTCCGACGCGGAACGACACCTGGTGCGCTACGGCGGCACGTTCACGCCCGAGATCATCGAGCGGGCGGCGGGCAGCTACGTCCACACCGCCGACGGCCGCCGCATCCTCGACTTCACGTCCGGGCAGATGAGCGCGATCCTCGGCCACTGCCACCCGGCGATCGTGGCGACCGTGCAGCGGCAGATCGCCGGTCTCGACCACCTGTTCAGCGGCATGCTGTCGCGGCCCGTCGTCGACCTGGCCCGCCGGCTCGCCGGGACGCTGCCCGCGCCGCTGGACAAGGTGCTGCTGCTGACGACCGGTGCCGAGTCGAACGAGGCGGCCATCCGCATGGCCAAACTCGTCACCGGCAAGCACGAGATCGTCGCCTTCGCCCGGTCCTGGCACGGCATGACCGGCGCCGCGGCCGCCGCGACGTACAGCGCCGGGCACCAGGGCTACGGGCCGACCGCGCCGGGCAACTTCGCGATCCCCACGCCCAACGCGTACCGGCCCGACTTCACCACCCCCGACGGCGGACTCGACTGGCGGCGCCAGCTCGACCACGGCTTCGCCATGGTCGACGCGCAGTCGTCGGGCAGCCTCGCGGCGTGCCTCGTCGAGCCGATCCTCAGCTCCGGCGGCGTCATCGAGCCGCCGCCCGGCTACCTCGCCGCGCTGGCCGACAAGTGCCGCGAGCGCGGCATGCTGCTCATCGTCGACGAGGCGCAGACCGGGCTGTGCCGGACCGGCACCTGGTACGCGTTCGAGCGCGACGGCATCGTGCCCGACATCCTCACCCTGTCCAAGACCCTCGGCGCCGGGCTGCCGCTCGCGGCGGTGGTCACCAGCGCCGAGATCGAGCAGCGGGCGCACGAGCGCGGCTACCTCTTCTACACCACACACGTGTCGGACCCGCTGGTCGCCGCCGTCGGCAACACCGTGCTGGACGTCCTGCAGGAGGAGAAGCTGGACCTGCGGGCGCGGGAGCTCGGCGGGTTCCTGCGCGCCGGCCTGCTGCAGATCCAGCAGCGGCATCACGTGGTGGGCGACGTACGCGGCCGCGGCCTGATGCAGGGCGTCGAGCTGGTCGTCGACCGCGACACCAAGCAGGGCTCCGACGTGCTCGGCGCGCAGGTCACCCGCCGCTGCCTCGAACTCGGCCTGCACATGAACGTGGTGCAGCTCAAGGGCATGGGCGGAACCTTCCGCATCGCGCCGCCGCTGACCGCGACGCAGGAGGAGCTGGCCCTCGGCCTGGAGATGCTGGACCAGGCGATCGGGGAGGCCGCGGCAGGCTGACCGCGTCCCGTCCGATCATGCGGCCGGCGTCGGTCTCGCCTGCTTGTGGCGGTCGTGGTGGCGGGCCACCCGGGCCCGGTTCCCGCAGGCGTTGCTGCACCACTCGCGGTTGGGGCGGTCGCGCAGGAACAGCAGTACGCAGCCCGGTGCCCCGCACACGCCGACGCGGCCTTCGGCGAACAGCACCACCGCGTCGGCGGCCACCTCGGCGAGCGCGCCGGTGACGGCCGCCGCGCCGTGGCGCGACGTCAGGCGCGGTGCACCGTCGTGCACGTCCAGCTCCTGCCAGCGCGGCGCGGCCCGTACCGCGGCGTTCAGGCGTTCGAGCTGCGCCGGGTCGGGAGCCTGCCCGCTCGCGGCGGCGGAGGCGACGGCACGGATGGCCGCTCGAAGATCTCGGGCGGCCGCCAGCTCTTTGCGGCCGACAGCCGCGCGGGAGCGGGCGTCGACGCGCACGGCGAGCAGGTGGTCCACCCGTCCCAGCCACGCGGCGAGGTCCGCCGGCGTCTCCAGCGCGTCGCGGAGTCCGCCCTGGTCGGCGTAGGTGGTGTTGGCGAGTTCGAGCGCGGGACGCATGGTGTTAATGGTAACTCGCCTTGTACCCATTACATCCACCGTGCTAGCTTCTAATGGGCAGTATTCAACAAACCATTAGGAGCACGTTGTGAGCTCGGGTATCACCACCGGCCACGTCGGCCTGAACGTCACCGACCTCGACCGGTCCGTCGACTTCTACCGCCGGGCGCTCGGCGTCGACGTGGTCGGCCGTTCCGACGCCGACGGCCGGCACTACGCCTTCCTGGGGCGCGACGGCGTACTGATGATCACGCTGTGGCAGCAGAGCGGCGCGCCGTTCGCCGCAGACCGCGCCGGGCTGCATCACCTGTCGTTCCAGGTCGCCGACGTGGCCGCGCTGGAGCAGGTGGAGCAGCGGGTTCGCGAGCTCGGCGCGGACATCCGGGACGACAGCGGCCTGCCCGGCGAGTCCGCCGCCGCCGGGCAGCTCTTCTTCTACGACCCCGACGGCATCCGCCTGGAGGTCTACGCCGAGCAGCGACCCGCCCGCCCGGCGGCCACCGCTGACGCCGCTCCCGCCTGCGGATTCTTCTAGGAGTGATGATGAGAACACATCCCGGTGAGGTGTACGTGCAGCGCAGGGCCGGCTACACCCGGACCGGCCTCGGCTCGGCCGGGGTGGGCGTGCGGCTGCCGGAGGTCGCCCGCCAGTTCCTCGCCCGGCAGCGCATGCTCGTGATCGGCGGCCACGACGCCGAGGGCTCCTTGTGGGCGAGCCCGCTGTACGGCCCGCCGGGGTTCGTACGTGCCGAAGGCGAGCGGACTGTCATCGTGGAGGCCGCAGCCGACCCCGACGATCCGCTGCACGCGAGGTTCGCGGATGAGGCAACGATCGGCGCGATCGCGCTCGAGCCGGCCACCCGCCGCCGGATGCGGGTCAACGGCACCGGCCACCGGCAGGGCGACCGGCTCGTCATCACCGCTGACCAGGTCTTCGCGAACTGCCCCCGGCACATCACCGCCCGCGAGGTCGAGCGGGAGGTCGTCGCGACGGCACCGGCGGTGCGCGCGGACCGGCTCTCCGCCGACCAGCTGCGCCTGATCGCCGAGGCGGACACCTTCTTCATCGCCACCGCCGCCGACGGGCACGGCGTGGACGTGTCGCATCGCGGCGGCGAGACCGGATTCGTCACCGGCCACGACGCCACGACACTGTCCTGGCCGGACTACGGCGGCAACGCGATGTTCATGACGCTCGGCAACCTGCACCTGCAACCGCGCTGCGGCCTGCTGTTCGTCGACTGGACGGGCACCCGGCCCGCACTGCGGCTCACCGGCCGGGCGACCGTCGACTGGGACCCCGACCGCGCCGCCGCGCACCCCGGTGCCGCACGCATGATCGACTTCGCGGTGGAGCAGGTGGTCGAGGCCTCCGGTCCCGCCCTGGCCTGGCGACCGGTGGACGACTGAGCAGGTCGGTGGCCCCCACCGGGTGCCACCGAGCAGGCTCGACGTCACGGGGTGAGGATGCTGATGCCGATCATGCGGGCGCCGGTCTCGGTGCGCGGCTGGTGCGTGCTCCGTTGCAATTGAGTGATCTCTGGTGAGCCGCTCGTGTTGCAGTCGGCCGTTGCCGGCCGACGGTCCCCGTCTAACCCACCGGGTGATGGTGCGGGGTGGTCGCTTCACAGCCACCTGCCACCACGGGGGTGGTCTTATGGTCGGCTCCACGGCCGTTTAGCGTCTCCCGGCCACTCCGGGCGACGTACTGCTGCAGGTTGACCGCGGCATTCAGGTCACGGTCCAGGCACAGCGGGCAGTGTCGGCAGGTGTAGGTCCGTTCCCGCAGCGGCAGTTTGGGTTTCACCGCGCCGCAGGACGAACAGGTCTTCGAGGAGGCGAACCAGCGGTCGGCCACGACCACCCGCCCACCCTGCCAGCCGGTCTTGTACTCCAACTGCCTGCGCAGGGTCGCCCATCCCGCTTCGGCGATGTGCCGGGCCAGCTTGGCGTTGGCCATCATCCCCGCGATGTTTAGGTCTTCGACGACCACGGTGTCGTAGGTCGCCGCGAGGGTCGAGGTGAGTTTGTGCAGGCCGTCGGCGCGCAGGTTCGCGACCCGGGCGTGCGTTCTGGCCAGCCGTGTCCTGGCCTGCCGCCAGCGGCGCGAGGGCCGCTGCCCGGTGCGCCGGTCGGGTCCCTGCCTGCGGGACAGGGTCCTGGCAGCGCTGCGCAGCCGCCCGGACGCGGCGGCCAGGTGTCGGGGGTTGGCCACGACGTGGCCGGTCGACAGGATGGCGAGGTGGGTGAGGCCGACGTCGACACCGACGCTCTGCTGCGGCCGCTGCGGCCGCTGCGGGATGCGGGTGACCTGCACGGTGAACGACACGTGCCAGCGTCCGCCGGTGTGCCGGACGGTGGCCGACATGATCCGGGCCGTGCCCGCGTGCAGGCGGCGGGCGAGTTTGCGGGTCGACTCGTGGGTGCGGATCCGGCCCAGTCTGGGCAGGGTGACGTGGTGGCGGGTGTCCTCGACGCGGATGGTGCCGGTGGTGAACCGCACCGAGGGCACCGCCCGCCGCCGTGACTTGAAGCGCGGGAACCCGATCCTGGGTCCGGCACGGCGGCCGGTCCGCGACGCCGACCAGTTGCCCAACGCTCGGGCCAGGCCGTCGAGGCCGGTGTTGTAAGCCTCCTTCGAGCACTGCTTCCACCAGGGTGCGACTTCGGCCTTGGCAGTGTTCCACGCCCGGCGTAGGGCGGGCAGGTTCCAGCCCAGCGCAGGTGTCAGCTGTGGGTCGGTCAGGCCGTAGGTGCGTTCGGCGGCGCGCTGGTCGAGGTTGGCGCGCACCGCGGCCAGGGCCCAGTTGAACGCGAACCGGCCGGCACCGGCGTGGCGGTGCAGGTCGCGGTCCTGGGCAGGGGTCGGGTCCAGGGCGAAACGGTACGCCTGCACCACCAGCCCACCCACCACATCGGACACGTCCCACACACTAGACACCGGGTACGACAGGCCAACACCACAGAACGCCCACTCCAGCTGGCCGGGGACACCAAAGCGCAACCCGGCACACCAAAGATCACTCAAACGCCAGCAGTTCAAACCTCGGGCGAACACCACGTAACTGCCCAGCCGCCGTCCCCGGTCGATGAACTCGCCGACACGACGTAGTAGCGATCTGGTGCACACGACGCCCGCCGCCTACCGCCGCTCCTTCGGCCGACCCGCCGGCACGTGACGTCTCCCCTCGGGATCACCGCACGAACGGACGGCTGTGGCCTCGTGGCGAGCCCGGGGACGAGGCGTCGCCCTCGCGGTGCGACGTCTCGTCGTCTCCGGGCTCGCCGGACTGACATGATCCGCCGGACGGGACCTAGCGCCGCGCCTCGTACACGTTGTTGAACGGGGTCTGCGCGGCGCGCCGGAAGCGGGTGAACCCGGCGTCGGTCACCACCTGGCGGATCGCCGCCTCGCCCGCCTGCGCGCCGAGGGAGTAGCCGCCCGGCTGGGACAGCGCGTTCGGCACGCACAGGAACGTCGAGAACCCGTAGTACACCTCGCCGACCGGGTTCAGGTTGTCGGCCGGCGCGTCACCGGCGGCGGGCTCGACGATGAGCCAGGTCCCGTCCGGTGCCAGCGCCTCGCGGATGTGCCGCGCCGCGCCCAGCGGGTCGCCCATGTCGTGCAGGCAGTCGAACGTGGTCACGAGGTCGTACCCGGTGCCGCCGAACGACTGGGCCGACGCCGTCTCGAACGTGACGCGCTCGCCGAGGCCCGCGTCGGCGGCCCGCTTGCGGGCCAGCTCGATCGACCCGTCGTGGTAGTCCGACCCGTGGAACTCCGAGGCCGGGTACGCGTTGCCGAGCAGCACGGTCGACGCGCCGAGCCCGCAGCCGACGTCGGCGACCTTCGCCCCGGCGCGCAGCCGCTGCTCGACGCCGTCGAGGGCGGGGATCCAGGCCGACACCAGGTTGCCCAGGTAGTTGGGCCGGAAGAACTGCTCGCAGCCGACGAACACGTTCGCGTCGTGCTCGTGCCAGCCGAACCCGGACCCGCTGCGGAACGCGGCCACGATGTGGGGCAGCGCCCGCAGGCTGCCCACGGCCAGCCGGAACGCGCCGGGCGCGAACAGCACGCCGTCCGGGTTCGCCAGGCCGAACGCCTGCTCCTCGGTGAGGGAGTACGTGTCGCCGTCGACGGTCACCCAGCCGGCGGCGGCCTGCCCGCGCAGCCACTCGGCGACGTAGCGGGGGTGGGTTTCGGTGCGGGCGGCCAGCTCCTCGGCGGTGGCGGGCGCCTCGGCGAGGGCCCGGTAGAGCCCCAGCTCGTCGCCGAGCACGATGTTGCCGGCGGCCATCGTCGCGCCGAGCGCGCCGACGAACCTGCCGATGAACTCGTTGAGCCGGTCCTCGTTGATCGCCATGCTCTGTCTCCTCAGGGTCGTGTCGGACTTCCGGGAGCGTGCGCGCGACGGTTGCGCGGCCGTTGCAACGGCCCTGCAATGGGAGGTCGGAGGATCGTCGCGGGGAGAGGAGGCGGCCATGCGGGCGCGGTATCCGGACAGCGAGGGTTTCGTCGAGCGGGACGGGGTGAAGGTCGCGTACGAGGTGCACGGGTCGGGTGCGACGACGATCCTGCTCGCGCCGACGTGGGCGGTCGTCGACTCGCGCGTGTGGAAGGCGCAGGTCGCCTACCTGGCGCGGCACTTCCGCGTGATCACCGTCGACCCGCGCGGCAACGGCCGCTCCGATCGGCCGACCCGCCCCGAGGCCTACCGGGACGTCGAGTACGCCGAGGATCTGGTCGCGGTCCTGGACGCCGTCGGCGTCGACCGGGCCGTGGTGGTCGGGCTGTGCAGCGGCGCGTGGTTCGCGGTGATCGCCGCGAGCCGCCACCCGCAGCGGTTCCTGGGCCTGGTGGCGATACCGCCGGCGGCGCCGTTCCTGACCGCGCCGCTGCCGCACCGCGTGCAGTTCGGCTTCGACGACGTGCTGGACAGCGACGAGGGCTGGGCCCGCTACAACCGGCACTACTGGCGGCGCGACTTCCGGGGCTTCCTGGAGTTCTTCTTCGCCGAGCTGCTGCCCGAGCCGCACTCGACCAAGCAGCTGGAGGACTGCATCGAGTACGGGTCGCAGACCGACGCGGAGACGCTGCTGTACGAGATGGAGACCGACTGCTACGTCGCCGACCGCGCGGGCACCGAGGCGCTGCTGCGCACGATCGGCTGCCCGGTGCTGGCGGTGCAGGGCGAGCAGGATCGGTGCCAGCCGCTGGAACGTTCGGCGCGGTTCGCCGAGCTGACCGGCGGTGAGCTCGTCGTGGTGCCGGGCGGCGGCCACCTGCTGCCGGTGCGGGCGCCGGTCGCGGTCAACCGCTGGATCCGCGAGTTCGCCGAGCGGGTCGCCCAGCCGCCCGCCCGGCCCGCGGTGCGGCGGTGGACGCGGCCGCTGGACCGGCCGCGGCGGCTGCTGTACCTGTCGTCGCCGATCGGGCTGGGCCACGCCCGGCGCGACCTCGCGATCGCGGACGCGCTGCGCGAGCTGCGGCCGGGCCTGCGGATCGAGTGGCTGGCCCAGCATCCGGTGACGGCGATGCTGCGCCACCGCGGCGAGTACGTGCACCCGGCGTCGGACTTCCTGGCCAACGAGTCAGCGCACATCGAGGCGGAGGCGGGCGAGCACGACCTGCACGCGTTCCAGGCGATCCGCCGGATGGACGAGATCCTGGTGGCGAACTTCATGGTCTTCGCCGACCTGGTCGACGGCGAGCCCTACGACGCGTGGGTGGGCGACGAGGCCTGGGAGCTGGACTACTTCCTGCACGAGAACCCGGAGCTGAAGCGGGCCGCGTACGTGTGGCTCACCGACTTCGTCGGCTGGCTGCCGATGCCCGGCGGCGGCCCGGCCGAGGCGGCGCTGACGGCCGACTACAACGCCGAGATGGTCGAGCAGGTCGCGCGCTTCCCGCGGCTGCGCGACCGGTCGCTGTTCGTCGGCAACCCCGACGACCTCGTCGCCAACCCGCTCGGGCCGGGCCTGCCGAGCATCCGCGACTGGACGCGGCAGCACTTCGACTTCACCGGCTACATCACGGGCAGCGCGCCGGTCGACCGGGAGCAGGCACGGGCCGAGCTGGGCTACCTGCCGGACGAGCGGGTGTGCGTGGTGGCCGTCGGCGGGTCCGGGGTCGGGTCGCACCTGCTGCGGCGGGTGGCGGCCGCGTACCCGCTCGCCCGGGCGGCGCTGCCCGACCTGCGGATGATCGTGGTCGCGGGGCCGCGCATCGACCCGGCGTCGCTCGGCGTGCCCGCCGGGGTCGAGGTGCGCGGCTTCGTGCCCGACCTGCACCGCCACCTCGCCGCCTGCGACGTCGCGATCGTGCACGGGGGGCTGACGACGACGATGGAGCTGACCGCGGCGGGCACCCCGTTCGTGTACGTGCCGCTGCGCAACCACTTCGAGGAGAACTTCCACGTCCGGCACCGGCTGGCCAACTACCGCGCCGGGCGCTGCCTGGAGTACGACGAGCTGACACCCGAGCGCATCGCGCAGGTGCTGGCCGAGGAGTCCGCGCGGCGCGGCGCGTACCGGCCGGTCGAGACCGACGGCGCTAGGCGGGCAGCGGAGATGGTGGCCGAGCTGCTCTGAGCGCCTCGGCCCGCACCGCGGCCCACCCCGGCTGGGCGGTCGCGGCCAGCAGCGGCGCCAGCACCGCGCGCGCCCGGTCGGGATCACCGGCCGCGAGCCAGGCACGGGCGATGCTGAGGTGGACGTCGGCGCCGATCATCCAGGCGTACCCGGACGGCGTGTCCACCCTGGACAGCAGCGTGTCGGCCTCGGCGAGGATCTCGGGCGACCCGGTCAGCTCGGCGAGCGGGCCGAGGCAGCGCAGCACGTGCAGCTCCCCGCCGGGCTGGCGGTGCCGGCGGCCCTCGGTGAGCACCGCGACCGCCGCCTCCCGGTCGCCGGTGCGGGCCAGCGCGGCGGCGTGCAGCGCGCACGCCGACGCCCGCCACCACACGTGCGGCGACCGGGACGTGGCGGCCATCGCCCGGCGCCCCTCGCGCAGCGCCGCCGTGTCGTCGCCGGCCAGGCCGTGCACCCAGCCGAGGTGCGCGACGAACCAGCCCTCGTACGCCGTGTACCCGGTCCGCCGGTTGAGCTCGATCGACTCCTCGATCCGGCGCAGCGCGACGTCGTACTCGCCCGCCGCGATCGGCGGGAACGCCGACTCGAACACCGCCCACTGCAGCCGCCACAGGTCACCCTGCGCGCGCAGCAGCGGCAACAGCTCCGCCAGCACCCCCTCGAGCGCGGCCACGTCCCCGAGGTACGCGTACGCGGCCTTGAGCCCGTCGAGGGCCGCCGCGAGCGACCGGCGCTCGCCGCCCGCGTGCCCGCACTCGACCGCGCGCCTGCCGAAGGCGATCGCGTCGGTGAACCGCAGCCCGTTGGCCGCGATGATCGCCAGGCGGCCCAGCAGCCGCGCCTCCATCGCGTGGTCGCCGAGCCCCGCGGCCAGCCGGCGGGCGGCGTCGAGGCGCTCGCACGACTCCGCGGCGGGCCGGCCCAGCGCCACCGGCACGTCACCGGCCGCGGCCAGCAGCGTGCGCATCTCCAGCCGCCGGTCACCGGCCGCGCGTGCCGCGACGACGGCGTCCTCCAGGTCCACCATCGCGGACGGGTAGTCGGCCAGCGCCTCCCGGGCCGTGCCGCGCGCGACGAGCGAGCGGCCGAGCAGCTCGTCGTCGCCCAGGGCGCGCGCCGCGTCGACGGCCCGGCCGAACAGCACCGCCGCGTCCGCGGTCGCCAGCCGGCGTACGGCCTGCTCCCCGGCGAGCAGCCAGGCCCGCGCCGCGCGCCGGTGGTCCCCGGCCGCCGCCGCGTGCTGGGCCATCGCCTCCGGCCGGTGCCCGAGCCGGTCGGCGGCGAGCCGGTGCCAGGCCGTCCGCGTCGGCAGCGGCGTCGAGGCGTAGAGCACCTCGCGGATCAGGTCGTTGGCGAACTCGTACGTCCGGTCGGCCACCGCGAGCAGCCCCGCGGCCAGCGCGCGCTCGCAGTGCCGGGCCGCGTCGGGCACCGGCAGGTTCAGCAGCCGCCCGACGAGCTCGGGCGGGACGCTCGCGCCGAGCACCGCCGCCGCCCGCAGCACCTCCTCGGTCTGCGGACCGGTCCGGGCGACCCGGGCCAGCACCGCCGCCTGCAGCGACTCCGGCACCCCCGCCTCACCCGCCGCCAGGGCCCGCAGCGACTCGACGACGAACAGCGCATGCCCGTTCGTACGCCGGGCGATGTGCTCGGCCAGCGGCGCCTGCCCCGCCGCGGCCGCCAGCTCCGCTACGGCGGCGGCCGGCAGCGGTCCGACGTGGACGGTCTCGGCCACGTCGCCGAGCGCCTGCGTCACCTGCTCGCCCTCGCCGGTGCGCACGGTGCCGACGACCAGCAGCCGGGCGAGGCTGACATGGCGGGCCAGATAGTGCAGCGCCTCGATGGTGGCCAGGCCCGCCTGCTGCAGGTCGTCGAGCACGAGCACGGTCGGCGCCCGCCCGCCCAGCCGGGCCAGGAACCCGCCCACCGCCTCGTACGCGTGCCGCCGCCGCAGGTCGTCGCTGACCAGCGCCGGTTCGGGCGGTGCGCCGAGCACGGCCGCGACCTGCGGCACGAGCCCGGCCAGCACGGCGGCGCGGTCACCCGCGAGTTCGGCCAGCGCCCCGGGAGCCAGCCGCGCGGCCCAGCCGCCGATCGCCTCGACCAGCGGTTGCAGGAACAGTGATCGCTCGGTCTCGTGGCAGCGGACCGTCAGCGCGGTCCCGCCGGTGGACAGGGCCAGCTCGGCCGCGTACGCCGCCAGCCGGGTCTTGCCCATCCCGGCCTGTCCGGCCAGCAGCACCAGACCGGGACGGCCGGCGACCGCCGCGGTCCAGGCGGCGGTCAGCGCGGCGGCCTCGGTCCCGCGCCCGGCGAGCACGGCGGCGGGCGGGCCGGTCGGTGCGGCGGCCGGAGGAGCGTGCGCATCGGACTCCTGCTCGCGCAGGATGTCCAGGTGCAGCGCCCGCGTCTGCGCGGCGGGCTCGGTGCCGAGGTCGTCGGCGAGCCGATCGCGCAGCGCGGCGTAGGCGGCCAGCGCGGCGGCGGGTGAGCCCAGCGCCACCTGGGCGCGCATGAGCAGCCGGTACGCCGCCTCGTCGTACCCGTCGGCGTATGCCGCGGCCTGCGCGAACTCCAGCGCCACGGCGGCCTCGCCGACCCCGATCGCGCCCTCGGCGGCCGCGTGCCGCGCGCGGCGGACCAGCGCGGCGGCCTCCACCCGGCACGGCTGCGCCCAGGCCGCGTCGGGTTCGTCGGCGAGCACGTCGCCGGCACCGAGGATCGCCGCCGCGCGGGCCGCGGCCGCGTACGCCAGCCCCGGCTCCCCGGCCTGGGTCCGTCGTTGGGCCTCCGCCAGCAGCCCGGCGGCGTCGTCGAGGTCGACGCGCAGCAGGCCGAGCCGGTAGCCGTCGCGGTTTCCCGTGATCGCCTGCCCGCCCAGCACGGCGCGGACCCGGCTCACCAGGGTGGCGATGTTGGCCGCCGGGTCGCGGGGCGGGCGGTCGCCCCACAGCACCTCGCCGATCCGGTCGACCGACACGGGACCGCCGCGTTCGACCGCGAGCAGCTTGACCAGCAGCCGGGCCTTGCGGCTGCCGAGATCCGCCGGCCCGCCGTCGCCGACCACCGCGAACGCGCCCACGAGCCGCAGCCGCGGGCCGCCCGAGCCGGGTCCGTGCGGGTCCATACGGCATGGGTACGTCGCCGCGCCCGTCCCGGCAAGCGGTTTGTAGCGTTCGCGACCATGGGACCGGGTTCGTCCGGCTCGGCGATGGTGCAATCGTGACGTAATCGTTCTGGTCGGGCTTGACCCGGCCCCGCACACTGTCCGGATGGGCAATGTGATCACCGATGGTGAGATCGTCGTGTCCGGCCTGACCAAACAGTACAAACAGGTCAGAGCTGTCGACGGACTTTCTTTCACCATCAGGCCGGGGCGCGTCACCGGCTTCCTCGGACCTAACGGCGCAGGCAAGACCACGACTTTGCGGATGATCCTGAACCTGGTGTCACCGACCGCGGGCAGCGCGACCATCGGCGGCGTCCGCTACGCCGACCTTGCCGAGCCGCTGCGTTCGGTCGGCGCCGTGCTGGAGGCGTCCAGCGCGCACAAGGGCCGCACCGGCCGCAACCACCTACGCGTGATCTGCGCCGCCGCCGGGCTGCCCGCCTCCCGCGCGGACGAGGCGCTGGAGCTGGTCGGGCTCACCCCCGCGGCCAAGCGCAAGTTCAAGGGCTATTCCCTGGGTATGCGCCAACGGCTCGGCATCGCCGCGGCGATGCTCGGGGACCCGCGGGTGCTCATCCTCGACGAGCCCGCCAACGGGCTGGACCCCGAGGGCATCCGCTGGATGCGCGACCTGCTGCAGAAGCTCGCCGGTGAGGGCCGCACGGTCCTGGTCTCCAGCCACCTGCTGTCGGAGATGGAGCTGCTGGCCGACGACGTCGTCATCATCGCCGCGGGCCGGCTGGTGGCGCAGGGCCCGGTCGCCGACGTGATCGGGCAGGCCGGCAGCGTGGGCAGCGTACGCGTGCGCACCCCCCGACCCGACGCCCTGCTGGCCGCGCTGGACGGGGCGGCGAGCAGCCGCACCGAAGACGGTGCGCTGGTGCTGACCGGGGTCACCGCCGAGCAGGTCGGCGACGCCGCGCTGAGTGCCGGCGTGGCCGTTCACGAGCTGGTCACCGAGCGCCCCGACCTGGAGCGCGTCTTCCTCGACCTCACGGCGGGCAAGGAGGCGATCCGGTGAGGCTCATCCGCAGCGAGTTCCTGAAGATCCGTACGACCAACGTGTGGTGGCTGTTCGCCGTCGGCGCGCTGGGCCTGCTGGTGCTGGCGTTCGCGATCAACGCGCTGAACATGCACTTCGGTGTGCTGGCGCCGCCGCCCGAGGCGACCGAGGGCATGCCGCCCGAGCAGGCCGAGGCGCTGTCGGCGATGGCCGAGCCCGTCGCGCTGACCTCGTACATGGTGACCTCGGGGCAGTACTTCGGGCTGATGTTCGTGATGCTGCTCGGCATCATCACGGTGACCAACGAGTTCCACCACCAGACCGCGACCACGACGTTCCTGGCCACGCCGCACCGCACCGCGGTGATCCTGGCCAAGGCGGCGGCGGGCGGCGTGTTCGGCATCGTGCTGTGGCTGGTGACCACGGCCCTGACCGTGCCCGCGACCCTGATCTTCCTGAACTCCGAGGGGATCACCCCCGCCCTGGGCGACGGGGAGGTCGTCCGGGCGATCCTGCTCAACGGCCTGGCGTACGCGCTGTGGGCGCTGATCGGCATCGGCGTCGGGGTGCTCATCCGCAGCCAGATCGGCGCCACCATCACCGCGATGGTCATCTACACGGTCGGCACGATCGCGGTGTCGATCATCGTGAACGTGCTGACGAGCCTGCTGGAGTGGGACTGGCTCGCCAACGTGCAGTGGGCCATGCCGTCGCTGGCGTCGAACCTGATGACCAGCGGCACGGACCTGCCGGGGCAGCCGCACTACTGGGTCGGCGCGCTGGTGCTGATCGGGTGGGCCGTGGTCACCGGCCTCATCGGCACGCTGCTGACGCGTACTCGCGACGTGTCCTGAACGCCCGGCCGGGCCCGCTCCTGTCGGGGAGCGGGCCCGGCCGCAAGCGTGGTCAGCCGACGGGTGCGCCGAACCACCGGGGCAGCACGCCGGACAGCTCCGCCTGGTCGTCGCCGGCCCAGGCCACGTGGCCGTCCGGGCGCAGCAGCACCGCGGGCACGTCGAGCTCCTCGCTGACGTCGACGACGTGGTCCACCAGATCCTCCCAGCCGGCGACCGAGAGCCTGCCGGTCTGGTCGAGCAGCAGGCCGCGGCCGCCGCGCATCAGCTCGTAGAGCCGGCCCTGCTTGAGCCGCACATCGCGCAGCCGCCGCCCGAGCAGCTCGTGGCCCTCGCCGAGGTCGTAGCGGACGCCGATCGCGGTGATCTTCTCGATCAGGTGCCGGTTCACGTCCTCGAAGTCCATCAACTCCGCCAGCAGGCGGCGCACCGCGCCGGGACCCGGCTCGGGTGACAGCAGCTCGGACTGGGCGCGGGTGGTGCTCAGCACGTCCGCGGCCACCGGGTGCCGCTCGGCCTGGTAGCTGTCCAGCAGGGCCGCCGGCGCCCAGCCGTTGACCTCCGCGGCGAGCTTCCAGCCGAGGTTGAACGCGTCCTGGATGCCGAGGTTCAGGCCCTGGCCGCCGATCGGCGCGTGGATGTGCGCCGCGTCACCGGCCAGCAGCACCCGGCCGACCCGGTACCGCTCGGCCTGCCGCGTCCCGTCGCCGAAGCGCGACAGCCAGCGCGGCGAGTGCACGCCGAAATCGGTCCCCGCGACGGCCTGCATCGCCGCCCGCAGCTCGTCCAGGGTCGGCGGGACCGTGCGGTCCTCGGCCACCGTCCCGGCGGGCGTGACCACGCGGAACGCCCCGTCCCCGAGCGGCATGGCGCCGAAGCCGTGCCGCGTCTTCGCGACCTCGGCCGTCACGGCGGCCATCTCCTCGGGCGCCGCCGTCAGCGCCAGCTCGCCCAGCAGCCACTCGGTCCGGGCGGGCTCGCCGGGAAAGCCGACGCCGATCAGCTTGCGCACCGTGCTGCGGCCCCCGTCGCAGCCGACCAGGTAGCGCGCCCGCAGCCGCGTGCCGTCGGCCAGCTCGGCGGTCACCCCGCGGTCGTCCTGCGCCAGCCCCACCAGCTCGCAGCCGCGCCGCAGCTCGACGCCCAGCGCGACGGCGTGCTCGGTGAGCAGGCGGTCGGTGACCGGCTGCGGGATGCCCAGCAGGTACTGGTGCGCGGTGTCCAGCCGGTCCGGCGCCGGCCTGATGATGCCGGCGAACGCGCCGCGGAGCGGGTACTGAACGCCGTGCTCGAGGAACCGGTCCAGCAGGCCGCGCTGATCCATCACCTCGATGCTGCGCGCGTGCAGCCCGAGCGAGCGCACGATGCCGGTCGGCTCGGCGTCCTTCTCCAGCACGAGCACGTGTACGCCGTGCAGCCGCAGCTCGGCGGCCAGCATCAGGCCGGTCGGCCCGCCACCGGCGACGATCACGTCGATCATCGAACCCCCATTCGACAAGGTCCTGCGTGGCCGACAGTTCGAGAAAACACACGAAACTGGCGAATCCCTGATTTCCGCAGGTTTTGGCCTCGGCCGGAGATTCTGCACCATGACCCGGGTCTTGCGGCAAGACCCCCGGTGCGGTATAAGTTAAGAGTGGCAGGGAGCGCGGTCTCCTTGCCTTTCGTTTTTTTACCGCCTTTTGTCTTGTCCTCTCGCCCTGGGTGCTGCCCGTCCGCTGTGGACGGCGGCATACCCGGCCCGTCGACCGGCGCCGAGCGTCGTTCCGTTCTAATGGGTCGATGCGAGTCCTGATCGTTTCCGCGCCGCTGCAGGGCCATCTGCTGCCACTGCTCCCGCTCGCCTTCGCGTGGCGGGACGCCGGCCACGACGTGCTCCTCGCCAGCGGCGGCGACGCCCTGAGCGTCGATCTCGGTGGGCTGGCGGCGTACGACGTCGCGCCGGGGTTCGCGTTCGGGCGGATCGCCGTGCGGGTGATGCTGCGCCATCCGCTGCTGGCCCGCAGGGAGTGGGCCGGGCGCGGGGGCACCGCGGTCGTCGGCGAGCTGTTCGGCGCCGCCAACGCCGGGTTCGTGGACGCGGTGGTCGCGCTCGCCGAGCGGGAACGGCCCGATCTGGTCGTCTACGAGCCGCTGGGCGTGGCCGGGGCCGTCGCGGCCGAGCGCATCGGGGTGCCCGCCGTCCTGCAGGAGAACAACCTGTTCCCCGGTCCCGAACTCGTCGCGGCTGTCGCGGCGAGCAGGCCGATGGCCCGGCACCCGATCGGCACACCGGCGGCGGTGATCACCGTGTCGCCGCCGAGCCTGACCGGCCCGAGGCCCGGCCTGCCGATGCGGGCGGTGCCGTACTCCGGCGGTGGGCAGGTGCCGGACTGGCTGCTGAGCACCGGGGACCGGCCCCGGATCGTCGTCAGCCGGAGCACCGTCGCCGGTCCGGGCGGGGGCGACCCGACGGCGGCGATCATCGCGGCCGCGCCCGCGGTGGACGCCGAGATCGTGCTGGTCCGGCCGCCGGGCAGGCTGCCGCGGCTGCTGCCGGACAACGTGCGGACGGTCGGGCGGGTGCCGCTGGACCGGGTGCTGCCGTACGCGGCGGGATACGTGCACCACGGCGGGGCGGGCAGCGTGCTGGGCGGGCTGGCGGCGGGCGTGCCGCAGCTCGTGGTGCCCGGTCCGGGCGACCGGCGGCACAACGCCGAGGCGGTCGAACGGCGCGGTGCGGGCCTGGCCGCGCAGGCGCGGTCGATCACGCCGGAGCTCCTGAACCGGCTCGTCTCCGACGCGGCACTCAGGGACGCCGCGGGCGAGGTCCGCGACGAGATGGCCGCGATGCCCGCGCCCTCGGACGTGGTGCTCAAGCTGGTCGGCCTAGGTCGATGACCCGACTCGCCGCCGACACGGTGTGGCTCCGTTGGGGTGTGGCTGATGGTCAGTGGCGCTAAGGCCAGGCGTGCCATCTACCGGGTCATATCGGGGTGGTCGTTCCTGGTCCGGGCCGTTCCCAGCGGGTCTCGCCGCCTGGACCGACGGTGATGGGGTCGATGCCGTATCCGTTCAGGTGCCAGGACTCGTACGCGGCGTCCGGGCTGACAAAGATTGCGGAGGTGTCGGCGAAGTCGCAGGTGCAGGGCGCCGCGGTCGTCGACCTCGACGGCGGCGATGGTGCCCTGGAAGAGGTCGAGGACGGGGGCGAGCGCGCTGCCCGTGCCGGGATCCAGTTCGTGCCATTCGCCGTCGGCGTCGCGGAGCAGGAACGGGGTTTCGATGACCAGTTCGGCGTCGACGCGATAAGGGCTGCCTCCCTCGTCGTCGTGGCCCTTCCCGCTGACGGAGATCCGTACCTGGTGGTCGAAGGCGATGCGGTCGACCCGGCACGCGATCAGCTCGACCGGAACCTTCATCGTGACTTCCGCTCTTGGAGTGGTGATCGCATCCGCCGGGATAGCAGCGGCACATGCCGATCGAGGTGGCGACGCTGATCAGATAGTGCTGGCGTCGAGCTGTTGGCGACCTTGCTGTGAGGGCACTCGCAGGCCGTGGGGCGTATCAACAACGGCCGCGTTCTCGCGGAGCATCGTAGTCCCGCCGAAGCGGCCAGCCCGCAGGCGACGCGCTGACTTTCTGCTGACCCCCGACGGGAACGCCTCCCGACCCGCCAGCCGGCAGGATGGCCCCGTGCTGGGTAGAAGGCGACGCAAGGCGCAGGCGGCGAGGCAGGCGGCCGCGGACCTGCTCTGTCACGCCCTGGTCGAGATCCGCACGATGGCGTACCTCCGGCAGGACCCCGGTGACCCGACGGCAGACTACGCCGAGCGTATCCGCATGATCGCCGATGTTTGCGAAAGCCTGCCAGGCTCGCTGGCCCACAAGGGCCGATGGCGTACGGATGTGCCGCCGTTCCTCTACCTGTGGTTGACGGCTTCGGAACCGAAGCGCGCCTGGCTGCGAAAACAGTGGACGCGAATCGGCTACGACTTCAGCGAACTCGAAGCACGTCCCGGCGGCGGCGTCTGGACCATGGACGATGTCTTTCCCGAGCGGCGCCACCGGCCTGACGCCTCCGCTCAGATCAGTCAACGGCGCACCCGATAGCGCAGGTGAAGCACCCGGTCGCCCTGAATCACCACGTCAGGGTCCGCCAACAGGTGCTGCGCGTGGACCGACCCGAAGTAGCGCCTGCCGGACCCGAACACGACGGGTGCCACGTCCATGCGCACCTCGTCGATCAGGCCCGCGGCAAGCATCTGGCCACCGACGTCGCCGGCGGCGACCTCGACCGTGCGGTCACCGGCAAGCTCCTGCGCCTTGGCCATGGCCGCCTCGACGCCGTCGACGAAGTGAAACGGCGCCGCGGGGTCCCAGCCCTCGGGCGCCGGCCGGTGCGTCACGACGACCACGTGGTCGATCCCGCCCGGAGGCTTCCCGTCCCAGCCGTCGGTCAGGTCGAAGACGCGGCGGCCGGCGATCGTCACCCCGATCTCGTTCCAGTACGGCCGGGTGTAGTCGTAGGACGTCTGCGACACCTGCAGGACGCCGCTCTCGTCCAACGGGACGTCACCGCTGGTCAGCCAGTCGAACAGCGGTCCGGGCTGATCATTGTCGTCCGCGATGAAGCCGTCCACCGACACCGAGCTGTACATGACCACCTTGCCCACGGGGCTCTCCTCTGCTTGGGGATGCCCTCAAGCTAGCGTGTCGTGAGCTGCCGCTCTTGTAAGAAATCAATCGGCCGGCAGCGGCCAGCCGTCCAGCGCGTGGCCGGGATGCTCGCGCAGGAACCGCCGCCGGACCTCGACGTACCGGGTCGGCGTGAGCCCGGTGAACGCCCGGAACTCGTGGCCGAAGTGGGCCTGGTCGAAGTAGCCGGCGCTACTGGCGAGGTCGGCCCAGTCGACCGGCTCGGCGGGGTCGATCGAGAGCACGGTGGTGGCGAAGCGGTAGCTGCGGGCCAGCCGCTTCGGCGTGACGCCGATGAGCTCCTTGAACCGCTGTGCCAGATGAGTGCTGCTGACACCGGCTGACACCCGCAGCTCGTCGATGGCCACCGCCCCGCTGGTCGCCGCGATGACCCGGCTCGTGTGGCGGACCAGCCCCAGGCCGGCGGTGTCGCGCAGCCGCCGCATCAGCTCCTCCTCGAGCAGCGTCAGCATCCGGTGCGGTCCGTCCGCCGTGGCCAGCCGATCTCGCAGCTCGGCAACGGCGGGCCGGCCCCAGACCTGCTCCAACGTCACCGGCCGGTCACACAGCTCGGCTGCGGGCAGCGGCAGGAACGGCGCCAGTCCCCACGGCTTGACGTGCACGCCGACCGACCGGGTCCGGAGCGGGTAGCCGAACTCCCATGCGCGGGTGGGCGTGGTGATCACGCAGCCGTCGGCGTACTCGGCCGTCTCGATGTCGGTGCCGGCGCGGATGCGGAACGGCGCCCCGAGGTTGACGATGAGCAGCGCCGCCGGGCTAGGCGGCAGCGTCAGCCGGGCGTACGGCGGCGCACCCGCCAGGTAGTAGAGGTCGTCGATCAGCCCGTCCAGCGGCGGACGCGGCACTCTGGACACGTACTCCACGCCCACAGCATCGCCGACGCCCCGCCGGCATCGCGCGCCGGGGCGATTCCGCATGCCGATGGGCGGGGGCCACTGATCAGCCCCGGGCAGCACCCGATGTCGAGTGGTCGACTTCAGGTAGGTTGCCCGCGTGGATCCCTGTCTGCACCTGGCCCTGCTCGAGTCCGACTTCCTGAACGACGCGGTCGCCGCGGTACGTGAGCTTCCAGTCGAGGAGCTGAAAGCCCGCTATGCCGAGGTGCTCGCGCTGGAGGTCTCGGCCGACGCGGACCGGGCCTGCTGGACGGATGAGGCGGACCTGTGGGAGGCGCTGCCTGACGGCGCCGACGGCACGATCCGGTCGCTGGCCGGCCTCGAGGGTTTTCCCGGGCTGCGCACGCTGTACCTGCGCGAGTCCGAGGTCGGCGAGCTCGGGCCGCTCACCGCGCTACCCGAGCTGAAGCTGCTGTGGCTCGGTGTGCCACCGGACGCGGACCTGGCCCCGCTGCTGGCGTGCGACCGACTCAAGCGGGTGCGCATCGGCTGTGCGGGCGTGCTGCACCCAGCGGGCCACGACGTGCTCGTGGCGCTGGCCGCGCGCGGTGTCCAGGTGGACAACTTCCTGCCCGACCCGATCGAGGCGGCGGCGCCGTTCGGTGATCCGATCCTGAAGCTGGCGGTGCTCGACAGGCTGCGAAAGTCGGTCGAGCTGCCGCCGACGTACTTCTTCGACGAGTTCGCCTTCGACGAGGGCAACCTGGCCCGGCTGATGTCGGTCGCTATACCCCAGGCAGCGCTCGACACCGTCGAGACCCTCAGCTGGCTCGGGGGCGGACACGCCACCGCGCACATGGTCTGGCAGCAGTGGGACGGAGAGTCCGACGAGTTCTGCATCCGGTCGCTGGCGGGCGTGGAGGCGCTGCGCAACCTCCGCGAGCTGGCGGTCACCCCGCTGGCCCTGCTGCCTGAGCATCAGATCGAGCAGCTGCGGGCGCATGGCATCACGGTCAGAGAGTGGGGCTGAAACGGTGTGCAGCTCACCCGGTCACGGGCAGTCCCGCCAGGAATCGGGAGATGGGCCGGACGAACTCGTTGTGGGCGGTGGCCGGGGCGTCGTGTGACGCTCCCGGGACGATCAGCGCCTGACCGTGGGGGATCGCCTCGGCGAGCGCACGGCAGTTCTCCGCGAAGTGTTCCGGGCTGCGGGTCCCGGCCGCGAGCAGGACCTCGGCGGTGATCGGCGTGTAGTCGCCGGGCGGCCCGTCGTGCTCGTGGATCCGGCGCAGCTCCCGCACCGTGGCGGGCAGCAGCTCCGCGCGGGCGCGACCGCGCGGGGTGCGCAGCAGGATCCGGTTGACCGGCAGCGCCAGGCCGAGCGGCAGTCTGGCGGCCACGGCGTCGGGCTGCGTCCCGCGGTCCAGCAAGGTCAGCGCGAGCGCGTGGTCGCCGTCGCGGACCGCGTCTTCGAGCGGGTCGAGGAAGTCCGCGGCGGGGCGGCCGAGGACGGACAGGCTCGGGTCGAACACCGCGACCCGCCGCAGCGGCAGGCTCAGCGCCGCCCGCAGCGCCAGGAAACCGCCGCTGCCGTGCCCGAACAGGTCCTCGGCGCCGGTGTGGGCGAGCACCGCGGACAGGTCGGCGAGGTCGGTCGCGACGGTCCCGTCCCCGCCGGGCGGGGCCGCCTCGGGCAGTCCGCGCCGGTCGTAGAGGTGCACCGTGAACCGGTGCTCCAGCGCCTCGGCGAGCGGGTGGTAGTGCCGCTGCGTGACGCCGCCGGCGTGGAGGATCACGACGCCGGGTCCGGTGCCGGTCGTGTGCACCGCGATCGGCGCGCCGTCGGCTGACCTGATCCTGTCGACCCGCATCGAGTCCTCCTCCACGGTGCGCCGTGCCTGCAATGTAGGGCGACGGCGGGATGAAGGACAAACCGGGTGCGGCCCCGGCCGGGTCGCGGGCCCGGACGACAGGATCGTCCGGGAGATCGGAAGTGCGTAGGGTAGTGAAAGAGT
>NZ_JBFAOU010000042.1:0-51279 GCF_040675365.1 Catellatospora sp. NPDC049609
GCCCCCCGCGGGGGGCTCCACCCCCCCCCCCCACGCCCCGGCCCCCGCCCGGGCTCGCCGCGGGGCCTTGTCCCCCCACCGGTGGCCCCCGCCCCACTCTACCGCCGGAACAGCCCGTCCAGCTCGAACCGCACCGGCAGCGCCAGGTCGCGCAGTCGTTCGGCGTGGACGCCGCGCGCTACGACCGGACCCGCCCCCGCTATCCGGACGACCTGATCACCCGCCTGCTCGCCGCCGCGCCCGGCTGCGACGTCCTCGACGTCGGGTGCGGCACCGGCATCGAGGCCCGGCAGTTCCAGGCCGCCGGGTGCACCGTGCTCGGCGTCGAACCCGACGCCCGCATGGCCGGGTTCGCCCGCGACGCCGGGCTGCCCGTCGAGGAGGCGACCTTCGAGGATTGGCCGGCCCGCGGGCGGACCTTCGACGCCGTCGTCGCCGGGACCGCCTGGCACTGGGTGGACCCGGTCGCCGGGGCCGCCAAGGCCGCGCAGGTGCTGCGGCCCGGCGGCCTGCTCGCGCCGTTCTGGCACGTGTTCCAGCTCCCGCCCGAGGTGGCCGAGGCCCTCGCCGTCGGGTGCCGCAGGGTCGCGCCCGACGCGCCGTTCAGCTTCCAGCCGTCCGTGCCGGCGCTCGCGGGATACCAGGCACTGTTCGACAAGGCCGTCGACGGCGTCCGGCAGGCGGGCGCGTTCGGCGAGCCCGAGCAGTGGCGGTTCGACTGGGCGCACACGTACACCCGCGACGAATGGCTCGACCTGCTGCCGACCTCCGGCGCCCTCACCCGGCTCGCGCCGGACTCGCTCGCCGAGGTGCTCGACGGCGTCGGCGCCGCCCTCGACGCGAAGGGCGGCGCGTTCACCATGCCGTACACCACGGTGGCGGTCGTCGCGCGGCGCAGCTGAGCGTCACACGACGTCGATGTCGGCCATCATCGCCATGTCCTCGTGCTCCAGGTTGTGACAGTGCAGCAGGTACCGGCCGCGGAAACCCTCGAACCGCACCAGCACCTGCACCACCTCGTACGGCCGCACGTCGACGGTGTCCTTCCAGCCCGCGTCGATCGGCCGCGGCGCCCGGCCGTTGCGGCCCAGCACCTGGAACCGGCCCAGGTGCACGTGCACCGGATGGTGGAAGTCCGAGGTCAGCGTCCACAGCTCGGTCGTGCCCAGCCGCGGCGAGGCCAGCGGCGTGCCCGGCGTGAACGGCCGCCCGTTGATCATCCACCGCTTGCCGTGCGGGCCCGGTCCGCTGCGCCGGAAGTCGAACCGGCGGCTGCGCACCGCCTGGCCCACCGTCAGCGGCGGCACGTCGCCGAGCGCCGCCGGCACCGCGCTGTCGTCGGCGGCCTGGCGGACCACGTGGAATCGCATGACGTCGCGGGCGGCGCCGGTGCCGAGATGGTTGCGCAGCACCACCCGGGTGCCGACCGGGTACGCCCCGAAGTCGACGACGACGTCGGCGCGTTCGGCGCTGGCCAGCTCCACCGCGTCGAGCGGCTGCGGCCGCGCGAGCAGGCCGAGATCGCTGCCGACCTGCGTGAACGCCGCACCCGACGGCGGCGGCGGATCCAGGCGCAGGTCGAGGCGGCGGGCGTTGGCGGCGTTGAGGATCCGCAGCCGGTGGCGGGCCGCGTCGACCTCCGCCTCGGGCCACGGGGCGCCGTTGACCAGGATCACGTCGCCCTCGACGCCCTGGTGGTGCGCGCCGGTCACGCCGGGCTCGCCCAGCAGCGTCGGGTCGGCCGACGGGTAGCGGAACGACCCGTCGGACTCGAAGGCCCGGTCGCAGATCAGCAGCGGCAGCTCCCGCTCGCCGCGGGGCAGCGGCAGCGCGTCCTCCACGTCGTCGCGGACCAGGAACATCCCGGCCAGACCGCGGTAGACCTGCGGCGCGGTGAAGTCCATCCGGTGGTCGTGGTACCACAGCGTCGCGGCGGGCTGGTCCAGCGGGTACTCGTGGACGAAGCGCTCCTGGCTCAGCTTCCACACCGACGGGGCGTGCGCGGTGTGCATGCCGTGGGCGGCGTGGAACGTCCCGGTGAGCGGGGCGGGCACCACCAGGTGCGTCGGGTAGCCGTCGGAGTCCGCCGGGGTCGCCCCGCCGTGCAGGTGCGTCGAGGTGGGCACCGGCAGCCGGTTGACGATCCGGACCCGGATCGGCCTGCCGGCCGGCACGTCGAACGTCGGGCCGGGGAACGTGCCGCCGTACCCCCAGATCTCGGTCCGGAAGCCGGGGATGATCTCCATCTCGGCGGGGGACTGGACCAGCTCGTACACGCCGTCGGCGCCGGGCCGGGCGGTCTCGGGGCGGGGCAGCGGCACGGTGAACGGCTGGGGGAGCGGGATCCGGCTGGTCAGGGCCGCGCCGGCCCGCTCGGGCGAGCCGCAGCCGCCCAGCCCGGCGGCACCGGCCGCACCGGCGACTGCGCCGAGGAATCCGCGCCGGGACAGCGCGTGGCCGGTCCGGCGGCCCGCAGGGGCCGGGAACGATGCCGGGCTCACCGGGCGGACTCCGGCGTGCGGGGCGTCCGCCGTCGGCGCACCCGGGGTGACCACACGGCGATGAGCAGCGCCACCGACAGGCCGAACAGCAGCACGCCGAGCGGGATGTGCACCGCGACGAGGCGGGCGTACCCCATGCCGGACTGCAGCTCGGCCACCACGAACAGGGCGGTGGAGGCACCGATCGGCCAGGCGGGGCCCCGGCCGGGCCGCCACACCACGATCGCGGCGACCACCTGCAGGAAGATCACCGCCACCAGGATCGAGGCGGTCATGCTGTGCATCTCGAGCATGCCGACGTCCCCGGTCACGAACAGCCCGGCGAGGACCGGCTGGGCCAGCACGAGAGCGGTGACCACCGACGCGGACCCGCGCAGTGACCACACCGCCCAGCCGGGCACGGGCATGGAGCCGGCAGAGCCGGGCACGGGTGGCATGGAGCCGGGAGAGCTGGACACGTCGGACGGGGATGCCGCGGCCAGGGCTTCGCGGGTGTGCGGCACGGTCACGGGCTCTTCCGCGACTTCCGGTCGATCAGCACGGCGGCGACCGCGCCCACGATGCCCAGCACGGGCATCAGCATCCCCAGCGCGATCGCGATGCCGAGGGGGATGTCGGCCTCGCCGCCGTCGACGAACGGGCGCGCGATGGCCGAGGTCAGCAGCGTGCCGGCGACCAGACCGAGGAAGAGGCCGAGGACGGCCACACCGAGGGTTCTCATGATCTCGAAGCTACGGAGCGCGCGGCGTCGCGTCGTCCCCGCACGATCGACATCCGGCGTCGACATCTCGCGTACGCCGCCCGCGCGTCGCGTACGTCACGTGTCGACAGTCCCGCCTTAGGGGGCGATGATCATCGCTGGTCAGGGCCAGGTTCGGCTACGCTGGCCGACCGTGAGCCGACGACACATCATGATCGACGCCTGCCTCGGCGGTGTCGTGACGCTGATCGTCGCGGTCGCCATCGCCGCCAACGTCGGCGGCAGCCGCGGCCCGGACGTCGGCGCCTACCTGTTCGCCGTCGGCCTCGGCCTGCTCATGCTCGTACGCCGCAGCCACCCGTCCCTGGCGCTGGTCGCGACCGCCGTCGGCCTGTCCGGCTACTACATCGCCGACTACCCGCCGATCGGGCTGGCCGTGCCCGTCGCCGCCGCCCTCTACTCCGCCGCCGAGCAGGGCCGGACCCTGCCGGCGATCAGCGTCGGCTCCGTCCTGCTGGCCGCGTCCTGCTTCTTCCGGCTGCGCGACGGCGAGCAGCTCAACTACCTGCTCGGCTACGAGCTGCCCTGGTCGGTGGCGGTCATGGCGGGTGCGGTCGCGCTCGGCGACGGCGTCCGCAGCCGCCAGATCCGCAACGCTCAGCAGCGCCGGCGCGAGCAGGACCTGCTGGAGGCCACCCGGCAGGAGGCCGCCCGCCGCATCGCCGACGAGCGCCTGCAGGTCGCCCGGGACCTGCACGACGTGCTCGCGCACACCACCACCGTCATCTCGCTGCAGGCCGACGTCGCCCGCGAGGCGCTCGACGACCACGACCCCGCCGCCGCGCAGGCCGCGCTCGCCGTCATCCGCACCGCCAGCGGCCAGGCCACTCAGGAGCTGCGCGCCACCGTCGCCCTGCTGCGCCGGCCCGCCGAGCACACCCCGCGTACGCCGACCGGCAGCCTCGCGCACCTCGACCGGCTCGCCGCCGCCACCGGCCTGCCCGTCACCGTCCGCGTCCACGGCGAGCCGGTGCCGCTGCCCACGGTCGTCGACGTGACGGCATACCGGATCGTGCAGGAGGCGCTGACCAACGCCGTGCGGCACGCCGAGGCCACCCGGGTCGACGTGGACGTGCACCACCTGCCCGGACGGCTCGACATCACGGTCAGGGACGACGGCCGCGGCAACACCGGCGGCCGTGGTGGCGGGCACGGGCTGACCGGCATGCGCGAGCGCGCCGAGCTCGTCGGCGGCACCCTCACCGCGACCAGCGGCGACGGCTTCGAGGTCCGCGCCCGCCTGCCGCTGCGGGAGGTGCCGTGATCCGCGTCGCGATCATCGACGACCAGCAGCTGGTCCGCGCCGGACTGCGGGCGCTGCTCGAACGGGCCGCCGACATCACCGTCGTCGGCGAGGCGTCCGACGGGGAGGACGCGCTCGCGCTGTGCCGGGCGCACCGCCCCGACGTGGTGCTGATGGACGTGCGCATGCCGGGCGTCGACGGCATCGAGGCCACCCGCCGTCTCGCCGCCGACGCGGAACTCGCCGGCATCCACGTGGTGATGCTGACGACGTTCGACACCGACGAGCACCTGTTCGACGCGATCCAGGCCGGGGCCGCCGGCTTCCTGCTCAAGGACACCCACCCCGACGAGCTGCGCCGGGCCATCCACGTGGTCGCCTCCGGCGACGCGCTGCTGTCGCCCGCGGTGACCCGCCGCGTCATGGCCGCCGCCGCCCGCACCGTCGCCCGTCCCCGTGACACGGAGCTGGTCAGCGGCCTCACCGAACGCGAACGCGAGGTGCTGGCCCACCTCGGTGAGGGCCGGTCCAACGACGAGATCGCCGCGGCGCTGTTCATCAGCCCGGCGACCGCCCGCACGTACGTCAGCCGCCTGCTGGCCAAACTCGACGCCCGCGACCGGTCGCAGCTCGTCGCGCTCGCCCACCGGGCGGGCCTGCAGCCACCCGGCTGAGCGGCACGCGCGGGTCGCCTGCCGAACCCGCAGCCCGAGACACTCCGGTCCGCGGGTTCGGTGAGCAATTCGCGAGGGCAGGAACACTCCGCTCCGCCCTCCCCGCATTGAGTAGGGTCGGGTCGAGCGACCAGGATCGGAGCCAGCCGTGACCGGATACCCGCCGCCCGAGCCGCGGCCCACCGTCACCTACGCCGACTGCACCGTCGCAGTCGTGCCGGGTTTCCGGCCGCTGCACCTGGACCTGCACCTGCCGCCGGGGGACGGGCCGTTCCCCGTGCTGCTGTGGGTGCACGGCGGCGGCTGGCTGGAGGGCAGCCGGGTGGGCCTGCCCGCGACGATCGCGCCGCACCGGTTCCACCAGCGCTTCCTCGATCGCGGGTGGGCGGTGGCCGACGTCGACTACCGGCTGGCGCTGGAGGCGCCGTACCCGGCCCAGCTGCTCGACGTGCAGTCGGCCGTGCGCTGGCTGCGCCTGCACGCCCGGCAGCTCCGGCTGGACCCGGCCCGGTTCGCCGCGCTCGGCGAGTCGGCGGGCGGCCACCTCGCCGCGATGGCGGGGCTGGCCGGGACCGGTGAGACCGCGATCCAGGCCGTCGTCAACTGGTACGGGGCGGTCGACCTGTTCGCGTTCGACCCCGACGACCCGGCCGGCCCGCACGCGGTGCTGTTCGGCGGTCCGGTGAGCGGCCGCCGCGAGTTCGTCGCGTTCGGCAACCCGCTCAGCAGGGTGCACGCCGCGGCGCCGCCGTTCTTCAGCGTGTACGGCACCGCCGATCGGATCGTCTCCCCGAGCCAGGGAGCGGCCCTCACCGAGGCGTTGCGCGCGGTCGGCGTGCGGGCCGAGCTGCTGCTGGTGCCCGACGCCGACCACTGCTTCGAGGGCCACGACGACATCGGCGGCCTGATCGAGCGCGGCATCGACTTCCTGGACGAGGTGCTGCCCGGCTGAGCCGCCGCCGTGACGCCCGGACGCATCCCTAGATCGCGGCACCCGCCGCCCTGCCTACGCCGCGACGAGCGGATGGTCGAAGCCGCGTTCGCCGATCCGCGCCGCGACCTGCCTGAGGTCGGCAGCGAACTCGGCGACGCGGTCCTCGGTGAAGCGGATGCTGGGCCCGCTCAGTGTCAGCGCCGCGGCCACTCCCGTGGACCTGCCAATGATCGGGACGGCCACGGCGGACAGGCCGGGTTCGCGCTCGCCCTCGCTGGCGGCGAAGCCGGCTGCGACGGCATCGTCGATCCAGGACCGCAGGGTGTCCACGTGCGACTCGCCGTACGGCGAGCTGCGTGCCACCCGGGCCAGCAGCGCCGGTGAGGCGCCGCGCAGCAGCACCTTGGCGGAGGCGCCCGCCCACAGCGGGAGCTCGTCGCCGACCTGGACGACGTGCCGCAGCGGCTGTGGGCTCTCCTGCTGGGCGACGCAGACGCGGTGGATGTCGCGGGCGACGTAGAGGTTGACGGTCTCCCGCCGGCGCATGGCCAGCTCGCGCATCAGTTGCTGCGTCTCGGGCGGCAGCTCCCACGCCTTGCGGGTCAGGTGGGCCCAGCGCCACAGGCCCGGCCCGGCGGTGTAGCCCTTCGGCGTGGCCCACAGCAGGCCGGTGTGTTCGAGAGTCTGCAGCAGGCGGATGACGGTGGTCTTGGCCAGGCCGGTCTCGTCGACGATCTCGCGGATGCTGACCACCGGTCGCGCCTCGGTGAGCAGCCCGAGGATGTCCACCGCCCGCTGCACGCTGCGCACGCCGCCGGCGTCGGCCGTCTCGGCCGCGTCGGCAGCCTGCTCCGCGGATGCTCGCTGTGTCGTCACGGCTTTCATGCTCTCGTGCCTCCCGGGACGGCGTGGCATCGGGTGCCCGTCGGCATCGGCTATTGCCCGAGCGTCACGCCGCCCGTATGTTACCCGTAGTCCGTAGAACGGACCACATGGACCGCTGTGTGGTTCAACGCGAGGGGTGCATGATGATCGAGAGCGCGCGAACCCGGACCGTCCCGTCCGTCACGGAGGTGGGTTGCCTGGTCGCAGGCGAGTGGCTGACGTCGGGCGCGCAGCTGGCCCGCACCGGGCCGTGGGTGCGGGAGGTGGTGAGCTCGGCCCGCCAGGCCGACCCGGGCGACATCCGGGCCGCCTGCGACTACGCGCGGACGGCCGCCAGGGTCGTCGGGCGGAGCTCTCCCGCCGCCCGCGCGGCGGTGCTCGAACGCGCCGCGGCGCTCGCGGCGGCCCGCCGCGAGGATCTCGCCCGCCTGCTGGCCCTGGAACTCGGCAAACCGCTCAAGGACGGGCTCGGCGAGATGGACCGCGTCGCGGACACCTTCCTCGTCGCCGCGGCCGAGGCCCGCCGGATCGACGGCGAGGTGCTGCCGGTCGCCGGCTGGGCCCGGGGCGTGGGCAACACCGCGTTCACCTACCACGCGCCCGTCGGCGTCACCCTCGCCATCACCCCGTTCAACGCTCCGGCGAACCTGCTCGCGCACAAGCTGGCGGCATCCTTCGCGGCGGGCAACACCACGATCGTCAAACCGCCGCCACAGGCGCCGGCCGTATCGACGGCGCTGGTGGCGCTCCTGCTCGACGCCGGCATGCCGGTCGAGGCGGTGCAGGTCCTGCACGGCGGGGCCGCCGTCGGCGAGCAGCTGTGTGCCGCACCCGAGATCGCCGTGATCAGCTTCACCGGCAGCGCCGGCACCGGCGCGGCCGTCGCCCGCGCGGCGGGGGCCAAACGGCTGGTCCTGGAACTCGGCGGCAACGCGGCCACGATCGTGTGCGAGGACGCCGACATCGCGCACGCGGCGCGGGTGTGCGCCCGCACCGGATACAGCAACTCCGGTCAGAGCTGCATCTCCGTGCAGCGGGTGTACGTCCAGCGCGCCCGCTACGACGCGTTCGTCGACGCCTTCACGGCGCAGGTGCGGGCGCTGACCGTCGGCGACCCCCTCGACCCGGCGACCGATGTCGGGTCCATGGTCGACGACGCGGCCGCCGAACGGGTCGTGCGGTGGGCCGCCGAGGCGCGGGACGCGGGCGCCACCGTGACCACCGGCGGCCGGCGCGACGGCGCCACGGTCCTGCCCACCGTGGTCGCGGCTCCGCCGCCGGGAGCCGCCGTGGTCGTCGAGGAGGTGTTCGGGGCGCTGGTCAGCGTGCTGCCCTACGACGACTTCGACGAGGCCATCGCCGCCTGCAACGAGAGCCGCTACGGCCTGCAGGCCGGCCTGTTCACCCACGACGTCCGCCGCATCGTCACCGCCTGGCGCGAGCTCGAGGTCGGTGGGCTGGTCGTGGGCGGCTCGTCGAACTTCCGGCTCGACCACGTGCCCTTCGGCGGCGTGAAGGACTCCGGGTTCGGCCGGGAGTCGCCCCGTTTCATGATCCAGGACTACACGACGGTGAAGACACTGCTGCTGCGCGACATCTCGCTGTGGGGTTCGTCGCCGGACGACCAGAAGGGACGGCCATGACCCTCGACCACCTGACGACCGCCGTCGTCGACGACGACCACGCCCCCTCGGCGACGACCGGAGCCGAGGCGCTGGTGGCTCAGCTGGAGTCGTACGGCGTGGAGCAGATCTTCGGCCTGTGCGGCCACACCAACATCGCGCTGCTGGACGCGCTGAGCCGTAGCCGCATCCGGTTCGTGATGAGCCGCCACGAGCAGACCGCCGCGCATGCGGCCGACGGCTACGCCCGGCTGTCCGGCAAGCCGGCCGTGCTGCTGACCCACGTCGGCCCGGGTCTGACCAACGCCACCACCGGTGTCATGACGGCCGCCCTGGACTCGGTGCCGATGGTGGTCATCTCCGGCGACGTCCCGTCGTACTACTACGGTCGCCACCCGCACCAGGAGATCAACCTCCACGCCGACGCCGACCAGGCCGCGGTCTTCCGGCCGTTCGTCAAACGTGCCTGGCAGGTGCACCGCCCGCAGGACCTGGCCCGCTTCACCGAACGGGCCTTCTGGACGGCGACGTCGGGCAGGCCGGGCGCGGTCCTGCTGAGCGTGCCCATGGACCACTTCTCCCGGCCGGTGCCACGCGCGGCGTACCCGCTGCCCGCCGACAGCGGCCTGCCCGCGCTGCCGGGCCCGGTCGCCGAGCGCATCGCCGCCGCGCTGGTCGGCGCGCAGCGCCCGCTGATCTACCTCGGTGGCGGCCTGCGCCGCGAGACGGGCATCGACGCGCTGCGGCGGCTCGCCGAACACCTGGACATCCCCGTCGCCCACTCGCTGATGGCCAAGGGCGCGCTGCCGGACGAGCATCCGCTGGTCCTCGGCATGCCGGGCTTCTGGGGCCTGGAGCTGACCAACGAGTACACCCGCACCGCCGACGTGGTCCTCGCCCTGGCGACCCGCTTCGCCGAGACCGACGCCAGCTCCTGGGACCGGCGCCACACCTGGCAGTTCCCGCCCGCGCGGCTGATCCAGATCGACCTCGACCCGGCCGAGCTCGGCCGCAACTTCCCCGTCGAGATCGGCGCCGTCGCCGACGTCAACCACGCGGTGGAGGCGATCGCCGCGGCCACCGTCGCGCTGCGGCCCGCGCCGGTGGCCCGGCCGGAGCTGCGCGAGCGCATCCGGCAGGCGCGCACCTCGCTGTTCGCCGGCAGCCGGGAGCGCGGCCGCAGCGACCAGTTCCCGCTGCGGCCCGAGCGGATCCTGACCGACCTGCGCGCGGCGCTGCCGCCGGACGCCGTGCTCGTCACCGACGTCGGGTGGAACAAGAACGGCGTCGCCCAGTGCTACGAGCTCCCGCCTGCGGGGCGGTTCATCACCCCCGGCGGCGCCTCCACGATGGGGTTCGGCCCGGCAGCCGCGGTCGGTGCCCAGCTGGCCCAGCCCGAGCGCACGGTCGTCGCGCTGGTCGGCGACGGCGGCATGAGCGCCCAGCTGCCCGCGGTGCCGATGGCCGTCGAGCAGGGCGCACCGGTGATCTTCGTCGTGATGAACAACCGTTCGCACGGCACGATCTCCGACCTGCAGGCGGCCAACTTCGGGGCCAGCTTCGGCTGCGACTTCCGCGGTCCGGACGGCGCGCCCTACAGCCCCGACTTCGCGGCGTACGGCAGGGCGTGCGGCGCGGACGGGTACACAGTGGACAGTCCCGGCCGGCTCGGCGTCGCGCTGCGTGCGGCGGTGGCGGCCCGCAGGCCCGCGGTGATCGACGTGCCGATGGTCAACGAGCCGGTGCCGACCCCGGGCCACTGGAACATCAAGGACATCTACCACGGCATCTTCGACTGACCGGGCGCAGCACCGCGCGACGATCCGCTGGGCCGCGACGACGGCCCAGCGGATCTGTGATGGACGGCCCCGTTCGGGGGCAACGTGGGGTGAGCCGGTCCGCGGCGCGCCCCACCGGGCGGCCGGGTCAGGCGGTGCCGGATCGCCGCGAGCGGTCGAGGTGGTCGCGGGCCGAGGTCAGCGCCATGCGGGCATGCTCCTTCGCGCCGACCTGCGCCACCAGCGTCGCCCGTGGGATCTCCAGGGCGTACGGGACACCGGCGGGCAGGGCGTCCAGGATGCCGTGGACATCGATGCCCCCTTCGCCCGGGAACAGCCGTTCGAAGCGCGCCGTGTGGATGAGGCCCTCGTTCGTGGCGGGCACGGCGGCCGGGGCGTCGCAGACGTGGACGAAGTGGAACCACTCGGCCGGCAGCTCCCGCAGCTGCGCGATGCTGGACCCGGACCTGGCGAAGTGCAGCAGGTCCACCAGGATGCCCGCGTTGGGCTGGGCCGCGGCGCGCAGCACGCGCACGGCCTCACCCAGGTCGGGGGTCTCCGTCCACGACGGGAACTCCAGATCGACGGTCAGCCCGAGCGGATGCGCCATCTCGCACAGCCGGGCGTACCGGTCGATCTTGCGGGCGCGGTCCGGGTCGGGCAGCTGCGTGATGACGTGCCGGGCACCGAGCTCGGCGCCCGCTTCGAGGAAGCGCTGCAGGTCGCGCGGGTCGTCGTGCGGGCTGATCCGGGCCAGCTCGATGTCGAGCACCTCGATGCCGGTGGCGGCCAGGCGCACCTTGGTCTGCCGCATCAGGGCCGGGTCGGTGGCCAGCGGGTAGTGCGGCTCCTGCGGCGTGACGCGGTTGAGCCGCAGCCCGACGTACCGGTAGCCGGCCGCGGCCGCCGCCTCGACGAGCTCCGGCGGTGACAGGCTCAGCGCGGTGAGGTGGGCCAGCGAGTAGTCATGGCCGTGGTCGCCGCTCGGCTCCGGGGCGTCGCGCAGCGTGATGAGGCGGCGCAGCCGGTGTGCCGCCATGCGCACGGGGGCGCTGCCGGGCGCGCCGTAGCCGGCGTACCCGTCGATGCGCTGCACCACCTCGAAGAACACGCGTGAGCCGAGCATCTCGGTGTAGAAGTGCAGGTACTCGCCGTGCTCGTCGCGGTCGTAGAGGATGGAGTACTCCCGCATCGCGGCGAGCAGCTCCGGCGGCGGTGCGAGCCGGGCGTCGAGGTCGTCGTAGTAGTTGTCGGGGATGCGCAGGACCGGGGCGCCCAGCGCCCGCATGGCTCTGGCGCTGGCGATGGCGTCGTCGCTGGCGAACGCGATGTGCTGCGGGCTCGGCACGGCCGGCGCCCAGTCGCCGCGGCGCAGCGGCGCGGTGTTGAGCGTGATCCGGATCCGGCCGGTGCCGTCGCTGGCGGCGTGGCTGCGGATCAGCCCGAACGGCGCGGCAAGTTCCGTGGTGCCGTCCGAACGCAGGCCGAGCACCAGGTTGTAGAAGAGGACCACCTGGTCGAAGTCGTCGACGGACTCGGTCAGCGAGACGTAGTCGGTGGACGTCACCAGGCCGTCGCTGCGGGGCGAGCGGCCGGTCGGCGCGAAGTCGGCCAGCCAGCCGCCGCTGTCCGAGCCGTCGCGGCAGAAGAACACGGCCGTCCCGTCGGGGGCCGCGACCGAGCTCAGCTCGGCCTCGTCCGGGCGGCGGGTGCGGGGCAGCACCGGGGCGAGCAGCCGGACGGCCCGCTGCGTCGAGGCGACCGGGTCGGTGCTCTCCACCGCGAGCGCGCAGATCGCCGCGGTGCCGGGCGCGACGGTCCGCTGCGGCTCGAAGTTGAGCAGGACCCGGGCCCTGCCCTGCTGCCACAGCTGCACCGGCTTGGAGCGGTGCTGCCCGGTGTGGGCGAAACCCAGCGCGGCCAGGGCGCGGGCCACGCCCGGCCCGGAGACGGCGTCGACGGCGAGCTCGGTGAACACGTGCCCGCCGAGGCGGGGCGCGGGCGGCAGGCCGGACGCGCGCAGCCGCTCGCGCACGGGTGCGGGGCCCCGCGTGCCGACCAGCTCCTGCAGGCCGAGCAGCGAACGCATGCCGTCGATGGCCGCATGGCGGGGGTCGGCCTGGCGGTACACGTCGTTGAAGACGTCCAGCGACAGCGGGCCGTCGTACCCGGTGCTGAGCACGTGCCCGAGGAAGGCGGCCAGGTCGAACGAGCCGAGGCCGGGGAACAGGCGGTGATGGCGGCTCCACTCGGCGACGTCCATGTCGAGCCGCGGCGCGTCGGCCAGCTGCAGGTGGAACAGCTTCGCCCCCGGCACGACGCGGATGCCGGCCGGATCGCCACCGCGCGAGAGCACGTGGAAGCTGTCCAGGCACAGGCCGAGTGCGGGATGGTCGGCCCGCCGCACGATGCGCCACGCGTGGGCGTACGTGTCGACGAACCGGCCCCAGGCCACCGGCTCGTAGGCGATGCGCCGGCCGCGGTCGGCGGCCAGGTCGGCGAGCTCGCGCAGCTGCTCCGCGGCGAGATCGTCGTCGTCCACGCTGTCGGCCGACTCGGCGGAGCTGACCAGCATCGTGTCGGCGCCGAGCTGTTCCATCAGGTCGAGCTTGCGCTCGGCGCGGCGCAGGTTGGCCCGGAACACCTCCGGCGGCACGGCCTCGAAGTCACGGAACGGCTGGTAGGCGACGACGGACAGGCCGCGGCGGGCGCATTCCTGGCCGATGCGCCGCGGTGACCAGGGTGAGGCGATGAGGTCGCTCTCGAATATCTCCACACCGTGGAAGCCGGCCGCGGCGGCCGCGGCGAGCTTGTCCTCCAGGGTTCCGGACAGGCATACCGTCGCGATGGCGGGGCGCAGGGCGGGGCGCGGCTGCCGGGCCGGGTGCGTCGGCGCGTCGTGCGGCAAGGTGGGCATCGGACTCTCCTTGCTGGGCGGATGGTGCCGGGGACCGGTGGCGCCGAGCCGTCGGCGGTGTTCGGCGGGTGCCGGGTCGTGAACGGGCGGCGCCAGGGGAGTGGCGTACGCGCTGCCGGATCTGAACGGACCGGATAGTTACTTGTAGACTCGGGGCCGGACCGGCAGGGTTCCGACGCCCGAGCAGGTGTGACTACAGTGAGCGTCGATGGAGGAGGGAGCGTCGTTGGCCGCACAGTCGCCCGGTGCCGCCGTGGGACCGGCGGTGCGTGACGCCGACCGGACCAGGACGGAGATCCTGGATGTCGCCACTCACGAGTTCGCCGACAAGGGTTACGCCGGCGCCCGCGTGGACGAGATCGCCGCCAGGACGCGCACCACCAAGCGGATGATCTACTACTACTTCGGGGGCAAGGAGCAGCTCTACATAGCGGCGCTGGAGCGGGCCTATGCGGGGATCAGGGCGCTGGAGCAGCAGGTCGACATCGAACACCTGGACCCGGCCGAGGCCATCCGGCAGCTCGCGGCGCTGACCTTCGACCACCACGAGGCACATCCGGACTTCATCCGGCTGGTCAGCATCGAGAACATCCACCGCGCTCAGCACCTGGTCCGCTCGGACATCCTGCCGGGCCTGGCCGCCCCGGCGCTGAACGTGCTGACGCGCATCCTCGACCGCGGCCGCGCCGACGGCCGGTTCCGCGACGACGTCGATCCGGTCGACGTCCACATGGTGATCAGCGCGTTCTGCGTCTTCCGCACGGCCAACCGGTACACCTTCAACGCGATCTTCCAGCGGGACATGCTCGACCCCGGCCGGCGGGAGCACTACCGGACGATGCTCGGCGACCTGGTGCTGGAGTACCTGACCGCGCGCTGACCCGCCGCCTGCCGCCGGGCGCGGCGGGCCGGGGCGGTTCGTGCGGTCCGGGCGTCTCATGTGGTGGTCCGGGGCCCGGCGGCCGCGCCACGGTAGGTCGGCAGGATCGACGGCGGCATGGGGCCCTTGTTGCGCCTGCCCTGGGTCGACTCCTCCCACGCGTGCGCGAGGATGCCCACGCTGCGGCTGAGCACGAACAGGCCACGGGCCAGCGGCGCGGGGAACCCCAGCTCGGCGTAGACGACCGCGGTCGCGCCGTCGATGTTCATCGGGATCGGGGTGGACCTGCCCCGGTTGAGCGACGACTCCACCTCGCGGGCGGCCCGGATGTGCCTGCCTGGGACCACTCCGGCGGCCACCGCCTCGTCCACCAGGCCGAGCAGCGGGCCGCGCCGCGGGTCCACCGGGTGGAATCGGTGCCCGAAGCCGGGCAGGTAGCGCGAGCGGGTGCGCGCCGCCGCGACGGCCGCCGCCGTGGCATCGGCCAGGCTCAGCCCCGCGGACTGCCGGGACACGATGTCCTCGAGCAGCTCGACGCACTGCTCCCCGGCACCGCCGTGGACGTCGCCGAGCGCGTTCACCGCGGACGCCATCGCGTTGTTGAGCCCCACACCGCAGGTCACGGCCATCCGCGCGATCGCGATCGACGGCGCCTGGGGCCCGTGGTCCACCGAGGCGACCAGCGCCGCCTCCAGCAGCGCGGCCCGCCGCGGATCGGGCAGCTCGCCGCGGGTCATCAGCCAGATCGTGGAGACGAGCCCTGCGGAGCCGATGAGGTCGCCGATGGGTACGCCCCGCAGTTCCACGATGCCGGGCTCCATCCGGCAGATGCTGCTGGACCACCAGTCCGCTACGTCGGCGACGGTGCTCATCGGGCTGTCTCCTCGCTCGTGGGGACGGCCGGGACGGGGACCGGTCTACGCGACGCGCCCGTGCCGCCGGCGACGAGCTCGGCGATCTGCGCGTTGTGTGCACCGAGCTTCGGCGGCGGGTCGACGGGCCGCAGCGGCTCGCCGTTGACCAGCACTCCGTTGCCGGTCAACCGCAGCGTGCGCGTGGGATCGCCGGGAAAGGCGACGTCGGTGAAGAATCCGCGATGCCGCAGTTGCGGCGACTGCACTGCCTGCTCGACGGACAGTACGCGGGCGGCGGGCACCCCGGCGGCGGGCAGGATCTGCTCCCACTCCCGGGCGGTGCGTGCGCCCAGTGCCTCGTTCAGTTCGGCGTCGAGCGCTGCGCGATGCCGCTTGCGCGCCTCGACCTCGGCGAAGCGCGGATCGGCGACCAGGTCCGCGCGGTCGAGCAGGCGGCACAGGGTCTCGAACTGGCTCTGCCGGTTGGCCGCGATGTTGAGCGGACCGTCCGCGGCGTGGAAGGTGCCCGAGGGGGCGGCGGTCGCGTTCTGGCGGCCCATGGGGGTGGGGGCGACATCGCTGATCAGATAGTGGGACACCGCCCAGCCCATGGCCGACATGGACGCCTCCAGCATGGACAGGTCGAGCGAGCAGCCCTCGCCGGTGCGCTCCCGGCCGGCCAGCGCGGCCGTGATGGCCAGGGCCGCCATCAGGCCGCCGATGGTGTCGCACACGGGGAAGCCGACCCGCAGCGGCGCGGTCTCCGGCGTGCCGGTGACACTCATCATTCCGGACAGACCCTGAATGATCTGGTCGTATGCCGGGGCCTGGCTCATCGGCCCGGTCTGCCCGAATCCGGTGATGGCGCAGTAGACCAGCGACGGGTTGAGCTCGCGCAGGTGCTCCCAGCCGTATCCCAGCCGGGTGAGCACCCCGGCCCGGAAGTTCTCCAGCAGGACATCCGCCCCGCGGACCAGCTCCTCGAACCGGGACCGGTCCGCGGGGTCCTTGAGGTCCAGCTCGACGGACTTCTTGCCCGCGTTCTGGGCCAGGAACGAGGCGCCCAGCCCGGCACGGTTGAGCGCGGCGTCCGGGCCGAGCTGGCGCGCCAGGTCGCCCGAGCCGGGGATCTCGATCTTCAGCACCTCGGCGCCGAACAGCATGAGCTGGTAGCTGCAGTACGGCCCGGCCAGCACATTGGTCAGATCGAGCACCCGCATGCCGTGCAGCGGTGGGTGGGGCATCCGTCACTCCTCATCGGGCACGTCGCACGCCGTCGTCGTGGACCGCGCGCCCGGCGGCGCAGGCTCCCCGGCCCGTAACGCTTTCGCCTCGACGCTTGTCGCTCGTGGAGGCAGGCCGTACATTACACGCACCCCACAGAGCGGTCCAGTTGTACCGCCTAGCGGACCATTTTAGTGACAGCGAGGCGGTGGGGCGAGGAACGACGGGTGTGGCGGCAGGGGTCGGCAACGGCCTTGACATCGACAGGCCGCCATGGCTAACTAACGTACCAGTTCGTATAACAACGACACCGGAACGAAACCTTCGGGATCCACATCGGTCCAGTTCGGCGCAGGTGAGAAGGGCGGTGCCCCGCACCCGCACCGCCCTCCCGAACCGAAAGCGAGGCTCGTCTTGCTCGGTAGCTCGCAACACGACCGCCGGTTCCGCGCCGGCGTCCGGGCGCCGCTGCGCCACCCCGGCGGTGCGCGATGGTGACCGCGCCGCAACCGCCGCACCCGGCCGACCCGGCGCCGGCCGAGGCCCCGGCTGAGCCCCGGCTCCTGCGCATCTGGGCGTCGGCCGAACTCGCCGTCGCGTCCTTCTTCCTCGTCGTCATCTTCGGCGCCGTGCTCTGGCAGGTGATCAGCCGGTACGTGCCCAGCCTGAACTGGCCGGGCGTGGGCGAGCTGGCCAACTACTCGCTGATCGTGCTGACCTTCATCATGGTCGGCTACCTCATCGGCAAGAACGGCCACATCACGATCCAGGTCATCGACTACCTCGTGCGCGGCCGCGCGTTCACGGTCGTGCGGGCCGTGTCCGCGCTGTGCGTGGCGGCGATCTGCGCCCTGCTCGTCTGGGAGGCGTACGCGCTGATGCTGGCCTACCCGTACCGGCGCACCGCGGCCCTGGAGATCCCCGTCTGGCTGCTCTATCTGGTGCCGCTGGTCGGCTTCGCCTCGGGGACCGTCCGCGCGCTGGTGAACATCCTCACCGCCGCCCGGCCGGAGTCCAGGTTCGACGCGGCGGAGGCGAAGTAGCCGTGGAACTGTGGATGCTCGCCGCCCTGGTGGCGTTCCTGCTGCTCATCCGGGTGCCGGTCGGCCTGGCGTTCATCGGGCCCAGCCTGCTCTACGCGATCGCCGACGGCCGCTCGGCCGGGTTCTCGCTCAAGACCGCGTTCGACGGCCTGAACAGCTTCCCGCTGCTGGCGGTCCCGCTGTTCATCCTCGTCGGGGTGCTGGCCAACCGCCTGGGCATCGCCGACCGGCTGTACGACTTCTGCCTGGCCGCGCTGGGGCGGGTGCGGGGCAACCTCGCCTACGTCAACGTCGGCTCCGCCGTCGGCTTCTCCTGGATGAGCGGATCGGCGCTGGCCGACGTGGCCGGGCTGGGCAAGATGCAGATCCCGCAGATGGTCCGGGCGGGCTACCCGTACGGCTTCGCGGCCGGTCTCACGGCATCGTCGTCGCTGATCAGCCCGGTGATGCCGCCCAGCATCCCGGCTGTCATCTACGCCGCGACGGCGACCGTGTCGACCGGCGCGCTGTTCGCCGCCTCGGTCATCCCGGCGCTGCTGATGGCGCTGGGCCTGTGCATCTACATCTTCCTCTGGACCAAGCGCCGGCCGGACCTCACCACCGTGCCGTTCGACGGGCGGCGGCTGCGCCAGGCCGCGATCGCCGTCATCGGGCCGCTGCTGACCCCGGTGATCCTGCTCGGCGGCATCCTGTCCGGCCTGTTCACGCCGACCGAGGCGGCCTCGGTCGCGGTGGCTTACATGCTGATCCTCGGGGTCTTCTACCGCACGGCGAGGCTGCAGGTGCTGTGGCGCTCGCTGAAGGAGACGGCCGCCATCACCGGCGGCATCATGCTGATCCTCGGCGCGGCCGCGCTGCTCGGCCTGATCCTGACCCGCGCGCACGTCTCCCGCGACGTCGCCGCGTTCCTGACCGGCGTGTCGGACAACCCGTTCGTGTTCCTGATCCTGGTCAACATCCTGCTGCTGATCCTCGGCTGCCTGATCGACGCCACCGCCATCATCCTGGTCACCGTGCCGGTGCTGCTGCCCATCGCGCTGGACTTCGGCATCGATCCGGTCTACTTCGGCGTTGTCATGATCATCAACCTGATGATCGGCCTGCTGACCCCGCCGGTGGGCAGCGTCCTCTACATCACCAGCTCGGTCACGGGCCAGCCCGTCGACGTCGTCTTCCGGGGAATCGCGCCGTTCCTCATCCCGCTCGGCACCGTGCTCGTCATCGTCACGGCGTTCCCCGACATGGTCCTGTGGCTGCCCCGCCTGCTCGGCTTCTGACGTCCACCTTCTTCGCACCCCCACGCGCGCACGCCGGACGCCCGTCCGCCGCCGCCTCCGATGGAAGGAGAGGAACACCATGCAACACCGGTCATCCACGCGACGCCGGGTTCTCACGGCGCTGGCCATATCCACCTCACTCACCCTGCTCGCCGCCTGCGCCCCCGGTGGCGACACCCCGCCGGCCGCGGGGGAGAACCCGAAGCTGACGCTGCAGATCGGCAGCTCCCAGCCCGAGACCCAGCCGAACTACCGCTGCGGCATGAAGCTGCTCAAGGAGCGCGTCGAGGCCAAGGGTCTCAACCTCACCCTCGACCTGTTCCCGAACAGCCAGCTCGGCCCCGACGCCGAGCGCTTCTCCGGCGTGCAGGCCGGCGACATCGACATCGACCTGCAGGGCGGGTCGGCGATGTCCACCGCCTTCCCGAAGATCGGCGTGCTCGACGCGGCCTACGCGTTCAACGACATCGACCACTACTTCAAGTGGATCGACCAGCACGGCGCCGCGTTCTTCAAGGACTTCAACGGCGCGACCGGCACCACGATCGTCGACGCCTGGTACTTCGGCATGCGCACGTACACCGCGACCGCGCCCATCCGCAAGCCGGAGGACCTCGCCAATCTCAAGATCCGCTTCCCGAACACGCCCCAGTTCCTCGCCAACGCCAAGGCGATGGGGGCCAACGCGGTCGCCATCGCCGTCGAGGAGCTCTACCTGGCCCTGCAGCAGGGCGTCGCGCAGGGGCAGGAGAACCCGGTCGTCGCCACCCACGCGCAGAAGTTCGACGAGATCCTCAAGGTCGCCAGCCTGACCAACCACCAGGTCGGCTCGCACTACGTCGTCGTGTCGGACCGCACGCTCGCCAAGATGAGCCAGGCGCAGAAGGACGCGCTCTTCGCCGAGATCCACAACATCCGGGCCGAGAACCGCAAGTGCGTCGACGACGAGACGGAGAAGGTCCTCGCCGAGTGGCGCAAGGACGCCGGCCGCACCGTGGTCGAGATCGACCAGGTCGACCGCGCGGCGTTCATCAAGAAGGCCGAGGAGTTCTTCAAGACCTACTACAAGGGCGCCGAACTCACGCTCTACGAGAGCATCCGGGCGTCGGCCTAGCGCCGGCGCGCCCGCCGTGGGGCCGGTGGCAGGCCGGTCCCACGGCACCTGCGGGCAGCGCATCACCGCGTCCGGTCCGACGTCGCGCCCCGTGGCCACCCTCTCTCACGCCGCCGCCCGCGCACCGCGGGCGCGTACGCCCCCGGAAGGACCCACGATGACCCGGTCTGAGCGCCACCACGTCCTGCTCGGGCTCGTCGGCGACGGCATCGGCCGGTCGCTGGCGCCGCTGCTGCACCAACGTGAGGCCGACCGCCAGGGCATCCGCCTGCTGTACACCATCATCGACGCCCAGGTGCGGTCACTGCGTGCGCAGGACCTGCCCGACCTGCTGCGCTGGGCGGGGCTGCTCGGCTACCGCGGCCTCAACGTGACCTATCCGTTCAAGCAGGAGGTGATCCGGCACCTCGATGAGCTATCCGCCGAGGCCAGCGCCGTCGGCGCGGTCAACACGGTCGTGTTCGAGGACGGCCGGACGCGCGGATACAACACCGACTGGTCCGGGTTCCGGCGCGGCTTCGAGCGGGACTTCGCGGCCGCGCCCCGTGACGCGGTGGTCCAGCTGGGCGCGGGCGGAGCCGGCTCCGCCGTCGCCCACGCCATGCTCGCGCTCGGCACCGGCCACCTCACGGTCGTCGACCCGGACACCGACCGGGCGCGGCAGCTGGCCGGCGTGCTCGGCGCGCAGTTCGGCGCGGACCGGATCTCGACGGGCGACGTCGCCGACCTGGGCCCGATCCTCGCCGGCGCCCAAGGCGTGATCAACGCGACGCCGATCGGCATGGCGCACCATCCGGGCTCACCCGTGCCCGAGGCATACCTGCGCAGCGACCTGTGGGTCGCGGACATCGTGTACCGCCCGACGGACACGGCACTGCTGCGTGCCGCCAGGGCTGCCGGCGCACGTACCCTGCACGGCGGCGGCATGAACACCTTCCAGGCGGTCGCGGCCTTCGAGCACTTCACCGGGCTGCCCGCCGACGTCGACGCGATGGCGGCCGACTCCGCCGAGCTGCTCCTGCGCGACGTCTGAGTCGAACGGACGAACCCACGATGCCCACCGCCGCCGAATCCCTGGGCGCGCAGCTGCCGCTGCTGGCCGCCGCGCCCTTCGCCGGGCTGCTGGCCGCCGTGTCCGTGCTCGAGATGGTCGCCCGGCGCTGGTGGGAGAGCCTGGCCAACAAGGCCGCCGTCGCCGTCACCGCGGCCGTGCTGGCGACCGCCCAGCTCCTGATGAGCCTCGGCGCGGCGGGGGCGGGCGCGCTGGCGCACTCCATGGCCGACTACGTGTCCTTCATCGTCCTGCTGGCCACGCTGTTCGTCATCGCCGGCGGGATCGAGGTCAAGGGCTCGCTGTCCGGCACCCCGCTGGCCAACATGACGATGCTGGCCGTGGGCGCCGTGCTGGCCAACCTCATCGGCACGACCGGCGCCGCCATGGTCCTCATCCGGCCGTACCTGCGCGCCAACGCCCGCAGACGGCACCAGGCCCACCTCGTGGTGTTCTTCATCCTGGTGGTCGCCAACGCGGGCGGGCTGCTGACCCCACTGGGCGACCCCCCGCTCTACCTCGGCTTCCTCAAGGGCGTGCCCTTCGCGTGGACGCTCGGGCTGTGGCTGCCCTGGCTGTTCGTCAACGGCGTCACGCTGGTGGTCTTCAACTGGGTGGACCAGTTCGTGCTCAACCGCGAGGAGCGCGGCAGGCCGGACGATGGTCTGCTCGACGAGCTGCTGCAGCACGAACGGTTGCGGGTCCACGGCGGGCGCAACCTCCTGCTGCTGGCCGCGGTGATCGCCGTGATCGTGGCCAGGGGCGCCGGTGCCGGCGGCGGGCCCTGGCCGTTCGGCGTGCAGGAGGCCGCACTGGGCGCGCTCGCACTCGTGTCCTACCTGGTCACCCCCCGCGCCGTGCACCACGGCAACCATTTCAGCCTGCGCCCGATGGCCGCTGTCGCGATCGTGTTCTTCGGGATCTTCGCGGTCATGACCGGCCCGCTGCTCATGCTCAACGCCCACGCCCCGGACCTGGGCGTCACCGCGACGTGGCAGTTCTTCTGGGTCAGCGGAGGAGTGTCGTCGGTGCTGGACAACGCACCCACCTACCTGGCCATGACCGCGGTCGCGGCCGGGCAGTCCGGCGTCTCCGCGGACGGCCCCCAGTACCTGGCGGCGCTGCTGGCCACGCCGGCCGGGCCCGCGCAGCTGGCAGCCATCTCCTGCGGCGCGGTGTTCATGGGCTGCCTGACCTACCTCGGCAACGGTCCGAACCTCATGGTCAAGGAGATTGCCGAGCACCGCGGCGTCACCATGCCGAACTTCCTGGCGTACGCGGCGGCCGCGACGGCGATCATGATCCCGGTGTTCCTGGCCACCACGTGGATCTTCTTCACCCCGGCATGAGCGGCGCCCGGTGGCGGCGGCGGACAGACCGATGTTCCTCGCGGTCAACGGGCCCGACCTCGACCTGCCCGGCAGACGCGAGCCCGGCTGCTCACGGCACGGCCGGACGTCGCCGGGGTGGTCGGCATCGCACTCAGCGCCGGTCGAGCACGATCGCGGCGAGCGCGGTCAGGGTGGGCGTGCCGGGTTCGAGATAGCCGTCGTGGCCGTCGACACCGTCCACGGGCAGGGCGCGGGCGCCGAATGCCGGGTCGGCGGGGTGCCGCCCGTGGCCGAGGCCGAGCACGCGTACGCCGGGGACGCGGCGGATCCAGTCGCCGGCTGCCTGGCCGGCCCAGACCTGGGCGGTGGTGCCCAGCTCGGCGGCCGAATCCACGCCCATGCCGGGGCTGCCGATCGCGACCAGGTCGGTGACCTGCGTGGGCAGCCCGGCTGCGGCCAGGCCCAGCACCACTGAGCCGTAACTGTGCCCGATGAGGGCCACCGTCGCGGCCGGACGCTCGGCGGTCAGCCGCCGGACGAACCCGTCCAGCGCCGCCGCGCCCGCCATGGCCCGGTCCGCGGTCGCGACCGCCAGGCCCCAGCCGTCCGGCGGGTCGTAGCCGAGCCAGGCCACCACCGCCACCCGCGCGTCCGGGTCCTGGCGGAGCAGCTCGGCGTGCAGGTTGCGGGCCTGCACGGCCGGCGCGCGCCGGGCGACGCCGCCCAGGCCCCGGTCGAAGTCGGCCAGCGTGGTGCCGACGCCCGGCACCAGCACCACGATCCGGTCGGCGGTGGCCAGGTCGCCGAGCACCTCGGCGGCGAAGCCGTCCCCGGCCCGGTCGAACAGCAGGAACCGGCGTCCGGCCGCGGCCCAGCCGGCGTACGGCTGCCCGGCGGCCTCCATCGCCGCGCGGGCGGCCGCGAAACCGCTCGGCGACGGCAGCGGCGGGTCGGCGGGCGGGGCGAACAGTCCCAGCGCGACCGCGCCGGCCACGCCCATCTGTATCACTCGGGTACGCATGGCCGACACCGTGCGGCGGCGGCTGCCGTGCCCGCGTCACTCCGCGGAGCCGATCCCGGGTGCTACCCGCGTACCCCCATGGCGGTGTCCCTCCACGACGGTATGACGACGGCCGCCGTGCGGGTCGACGCGGCCGAGGCAGCCGATCGATGAAGGTATCTTTCCTCAACGGAACATCACTGGTTGAATAGTTTCACTCGGCGGCACCGAAGATCACCGATGGGTGGCCGCCACCCCCGTCCTCACCGGGAGCCGCCATGCGCCGACCAGCTGTTGCCCTCCTGCTCTCCACACTGATCGCCCTCACCGGCTCCGGCGTTCCGGCCGCCCCGGCCGGGGCCGCCGCCGTCACATCCGAGTTCGGCACACTCGCCACGACCGTGCTCGCCCCCGGGCTGACGCTGACCAGCACCTCGACCAGCGGTCCCAACCGGGTCAACATCCTGACCGCCGACCTCACCGAGCCGACGCTCAAGCCCCGGTATCTCAACCCCGGCACCGTCGGCGCGACCGCGGCCCTGACCACCCAGGCCAACCGGGTCGGGGCGATCGCCGCCGTCAACGGCGACTTCTTCGACATCGGGGAGACGGGTGCCCCCTGCGGCATCGGCCTCGACAACGGCACGCTCGTCAACGGCCCCGCCTCGGGCTGGAACAACGTGGCGGCCGTGTACGCCGGCCGTGGCGGTCTGGCCCAGATCTTCCTCGACGCCACGATCACCCTTCCCGGCGGGACCAGGCTCACCGCCACCAACCTCAACTCACCGAACATCGCGGCGAACGGCATCGGCGTGTACAACCCGCTGTGGGGTGACGAGCCCCGCAGCCAGGTGCTCGACGGCGCCACCCGCGCCCGCGAGATCGAGATCACCGCAGGGAAGGTGAGCAAGGTCAGCACGACCCCGGGTGGCAAGGTCGCCAACGGGACCGTCGTCGTGCTCGGCGTGAACGCCGGCGCCGACGCGCTGGCCGGCCTCGCGGTCGGCAACGCGGTCACGGTGGGCTACGCGCCGCGCGGCGGCACCGGGGCGCAGGTCGCGATCGGCGGCAACCTGGTGCTGGTCAAGGACGGCGTGGCCACCACCGTCGCGCACCCGAAGAACCCCCGGACCGCGGTCGGGTTCTCCGCCGACGGCCTGACGATGTGGCTGGTCGTCGTCGACGGCCGCACCACCGCCAGCGTCGGCATGACCTACGTCGAGCTGGCCGCCTACATGAAGTCGCTCGGCGCCGACGATGCGATCAACCTCGACGGCGGCGGCTCCAGCACCCTGGTGGCGCGTATGCCCGGCGCCACGTCCGTGTCCGTGCGCAACGCCCCCTCCGACGGCGCGCAGCGGGCGGTGCCCAACGGCATCGGGTTCGTCTCCACCGCGCAGGCGTGGAGCACGACCGTGGACAACACGACGGCGGGCCGGTTCACGGCGAGCGCCGCGTGGGGCACGTCCGGCTACTCCGCCGAGCGGTTCGGCGCCGACTACCGGTTCGCCGACCCGGTCCTGGCCGGCGACGCCGCCTGGTACAAGGTGAACATCCCGCAGACCGCCGACTACGAGGTGTCCGTCTGGTATCCGGCGAACGCCGGCTACAACGACTCGACGCCGTACATCGTGGCCACCACGAGCGGCAACCAGACCGTGCGGGTCAACCAGCGGGCCAACGGGGGCCGCTGGGTGTCGCTCGGCGTGTTCCACCTGGCCGCGGGCGATGCCAACGTCGTCGGGGTCAGCCGGTGGACCACCGGCACCGGCTACGTCATCGCCGACGCGGTCCGGATCACCCGCGCCTGAGCCGGCGGCGGGTGGCGGCGCCGCAGCACGCCGCGCCGCTACTCGCCCGCCGCGACCAGGCCCGACTCGTACGCCAGCACCACCGCCTGGGCCCGGTCACGCAGCCCGCACTTGGTCAGCACCCGGCTGACGTGCGTCTTGACCGTCTGCTCGGCCAGCACCAGCCCGGCCGCGATCTCCTGGTTGGACAGCCCGCGTGCGATCATCCGCAGCACCTCGGTCTCCCGGGCGGTCAGCGAGGCCAGCGACACCGGCCGGGGCCGGTCCGGGCGGGGCCGCGCGGCGAACTCGGCGATCAGCCGCCGCGTCACCGACGGCGCCAGCAGCGCCTCGCCGCCTGCCACCACCCGCACCGCGTGCACCAGGTCGGCCGCGGGCGCGTCCTTGAGCAGGAACCCGCTGGCCCCGGCGCGCAGCGCCTCGTAGACGTAATCGTCGAGGTCGAACGTGGTCAGGATGATCACCTTGGGGCGCTCGCCGCCGGCCAGCCGCCGCGTCGCCTCCAGCCCGTCCATCACCGGCATCCGCACGTCCATCAGCACCACGTCCGGGCCGAGGCGGCGCGCCTCGGCCACCGCCTCGGCGCCGTTCGCGGCGTCGCCGACCACCACCAGATCCGGCTGGGCCGACAGCAGCGCGCCGAACCCCTGGCGCACCATGGCCTGGTCGTCGGCGATCAGCACCTTGATCAAGAGACTCCTTCGTGGGGCAGCCGGGCCGTCACCGCGAACCCGCCGTCGCCCGTCGGCAGCGCGGACAGCTCGCCGCCCAGGATAAGAACCCGCTCCCGCATCCCGACCAGGCCATGCCCGCCCCGCGCCGGCCGCTCGGGCGTGCCCACCGGCGGGCCGTTGCCCACCCGCACCGATAGCGCGCCCGGCTCGCCCCGCACCGACACCTGCACTCGCGCGCCCGGCGCGTAGCGGGCCGCGTTGGCCAGCGCCTCCTGCACGATCCGGTACGCCGTCAGCGCCACCGCCTCGCCGACCGCTCCCTCCGGCACGTCCGCGGCGAGCGTGACGTGCACCCCGGCCGCCCGCGCGTCCTCGACGAGCTGGGCGAGCTCGCCCAAGCCCGGCTGCGGCGCGGTCAGCGCCCGGTCGCCGGACTGGCGCAGCACGGTCAGCAGCCGGCGCATGTCGTCCAGCGCGGACCGCGCCGACCCGGCGATCTCGGTGAACTCCTCCCGCGCGGACGCGGGCAGGTCGCCGAGCCGGTACGGGGCCGTCTCGGCGCGCACCGCGATCATCGACATCGAGTGCGCGACCACGTCGTGCAGCTCGCGGGCGATCCGGGTGCGCTCCTCCAGCACCGCCCGGCGGGCCTGCTCCAGCTCGCTGCGCTCGGCCTGCACCGCCAGCTCCTGCTGGCTGCGCCTGCGGCGGCGCACCTGGTCGCCGACCAGCAGGATCGCGGTGAACAGCACCGTCACGCCCCACCCGTTGGCGCGGTGGGGCACGTACATCCACACCGGCAGCAGGCCGAGCAGGAAGCACCAGGCGGCCACGCCGGGATCGGCGCGCACCGCGACCAGGAACAGCACCACCAGGAACGCGAGGATCTGCACCGGGTTCCACGGCCACGACTCGGTGCCCGTGAACCCGGCCGTGCCGATGAACAGGGCCAGCCAGCCCAGCCGCCACGCCCACAGCGGCCGGTACGGCGCCAGAGCCGCCGGCGCCGTACCGGCCACTGCCAGTACCAGCGTAGAGCTGCCCGACAGGGAGCGGTTGTCCGCCAGGTACTCGCCGGCCGCCGCCGACAGCCCGGCCAGCGCCAGCAGCAGCAGCGGCACGGCGAACGACCGCACGCGCGCCCACCGGCGCCACGGCGGGCCGGCCGGCGGGAAGTCCGGCCCGAACGCCAGCCGCCGCAGGTCGGCGAGCACCTGTCCGCCCCGCGGCCGCCTCACCTCGCTCTCCACCCGGCGAACCCTAGCCGCGGGCGGCCACGGCTGTCGTCGTACCCGGGAGCCATCCAGCCCTGATACCGGGGTACGGGTGGACCCGGGGAGCCACCGGTCGCGAATTGGCCGTGGGGGACTGCCCTGCCCCGCGGCTACGGTCGGGCCATGGAGATCTTGCGGTACGCGGCGTTCAGCACCGACCCGGCCGGCGGCAACCCGGCCGGCGTGGTCCTCGACGCCGCCGGGCTCGACAGCGCCACGATGCTGGGCATCGCCGCCGACGTCGGCTACTCGGAGACCGCGTTCCTCACCCCGCGCGGCGGCGGCCGGTTCGACGTGCGCTACTTCAGCCCGCTGGCGGAGGTGCCGTTCTGCGGCCACGCGACGATCGCCGCCGCCGTCGCGTACGCCGAGCGCCACGGCACCGGACCGCTGACCTTCGAGACCCGGGCCGGGACCGTCGACGTGCGCACGGGGCAGGACGCGGCCGGGACCGTGACGGCGACGCTGACCAGCGTGACACCGCGGACCGCGCCGCTCGCCGACGAGGACCTCGCCGCGCTGCTGAAAGCGATGCGGTGGTCGGCTGACGACCTCGACCCGGCGCTGCCGCCCCGCGTGGCGTACGCGGGCGTGTGGCATCCGGTGATCGCGGCCGCGAGCCGGCGGCGGCTGGCCGAGCTGGACTACGACTTCGACGCGCTGGGCGAGCTGATGGCCCGGCACGGCTGGACGACCGTCGACCTGGTGTGGCGGGAGTCGGCCGAGGTGTTCCACGCCCGCAACCCGTTCCCGCCGGGCGGCGTCGTCGAGGACCCCGCGACCGGTGCGGCGGCCGCCGCGTTCGGCGGCTACCTGCGCGAGCTCGGCCTGGTCGCACCACCGGCCACGATCGCCGTGCACCAGGGCGCCGACATGGGCCGACCCAGCCTGCTCACGGTCGGCATCGCCGCAGCCGCCGACACCGGGATCTCGGTGTCCGGCACCGGGGTCGCACTCTAGACAGGCCACAGCGCGAACGGGCAACTTCGGCCGGCAGGCGGCTGCCGTGGCTGTGGGCGCTGGCAAGCTGTGGCCGTGACAGGACAAGAGGCGCGGCACCATGCGCATGTCGACCTGACCAACGGCCATCTCGTCGTGACCAGCTATGACCAGGTAGAACCCGGCTTGTGCATCATCGGTGAGCACGCGGCCGCGTTGCCCGAAGGAGCTGACCATGCGACGGTCGGCCGGGCTGTCCGGGAGGCGCTCTCGCTGTCACTGCCGAATGCGGAGCGGGTCGCCTACTTCGCGCTGAAGCCCCGCATGGAGCGACTGCAGAAGCTTGCCGGGGTGAAGTCGAACCGCGCGTACTTGAAGGGTGCGAAAAGCGTGTTGCTGGCCTGTGCGGACAACTGCAGCACGTTGACGCTGACTCCTACCAAGAACAGGGCCGGAAGTTTCGAACAGTGCGACCAGCCGACCACCGTCCTCCTGGCCGACCTGAGCGACGATGCCCTCGGGCAGGTGGTCAGGTCTGTGTTGGCGCGCTGCATTCAGTAACGGTCGCCGAGCGGTCGACACCGTGGGTCTGTGGATCGCGGCCGGTGCTGTCGGCCTGCACGTCGAGAACGGCCGACGCCAGTGCCATCAGTTCCACCCCGAGCGTGCGTGGCATGGAAGCGGTCGCCCGCGCAAGCCGCGGTGACGTCGCGTCATCCGAACGAGCCGTCTTCGCGTTCGGTGAACTCGGCGCAGCCGTCGTGCTCGAAGCGGACCCGCCCGTCGAAGGCGGAGCGGGCGTGGGTGCAGGCTCCGTAGTCCTGGCCGATCGTGCCTTGCAGCGCGATCCAGTAGCGGCAGCCGCCGCACTGTTCGTCGTGCCAGGCGTCCGCGTAGCCGTCCTGGCCGGTCCTGCGGTTGTGCCGGCCGGTCCACCGCGCGTGACACGCGTCGTTGTGGCGTTCGTCGTCGCCGGTCCACGGTCCGTGGTCGATCACCGAGCCATGATCGGTCACGGCGTGGGCGGACACCAGCGCTATTCGTCCTGCCGAGCTGTGGCACCAGCCGGCTTTCCTCATCACCGCGGTCAGCCGAGCAGCTCGGTCAGCCAGCGCAGCTGGCGGCGTACGTGCAGGGCCTCGCCGTGCTCGTGGCCGTTGAACGGGTAGGCGTGGATGGTGGTCGGCGGGCGCTCGGACCGGCCGTTGGCGGCCCCGTACTGGTTGTACGCGGCGTACACCGTGCTCGGCGGGCACACCGTGTCGCGCAGCCCGGCGCCGAAGTGCGCGGGCGCGACGGCGCGGCGCGCGAAGGCGACCCCGTCCACGTAGGACAGCGTGTGCCGGACGGTGTCCTCGGCCTCCCGGTGCACCGCCAGGTAACCGGCGATCTCCCCGTACGGCGGCGCGTCGGTGATCTCGACGGCGCGCTGCAGGTGGCACAGGAACGGCGCGGTGGGCAGCACCGCGGCCAGGTCCGGATCGAGCCCCGCGACGGCGAGCGCGAGCCCGCCGCCCTGGCTGTTGCCGACGGCGGCGACCCGGCCCGGATCGGTGCCCGGCAGCGCGCGGACGGCCGCGACGGCGCGTACCGCGTCGGTGATCAGGCGGCGGTAGTAGTAGTCGTGCGGGCTGCGGATGCCGCGGACCGCAGGTCCGGGACCGCCCGGCGCGGTGTGCGGGTCGAGGGTGTCGCCGCCGTTGCCGTACTGGTCGCCCTGCCCCCGGGTGTCCATGAGCAGGTGGGCGTAGCCCGCGGTGGGCCAGGTGAGACGCTCGTGGGGCAGGCCGCGCCCCCGGCCGTAGCCCGCGTACTCCACGACGGCGGGCAGCGGGTCGGCGACCCCGGCGGGGCGGGTGTACCAGGCGCGGACCGGGTCGCCGTCGAAGCCGGTGAAGGTGACGTCCCAGGAGTCGAGCAGCCGCAGGTCGGTGGGGTGCGGCCGGACGTCGACGAGGACCGGGTGCTTGCCGGCCCGGTCGAGGGTGTCCTGCCAGAAGGTGTCGAAGTCGCCCGGCTCGGCGACGGCGGGCGTGTAGCGCTCGAGCGCGTCGATCGGCAGATCGAAGTGGGGCATCGGTCTCCTCGGGCCGTCGAGAACACGCCGAAAGTTTCGGGCCGAACTGTAACACCAAGGGAGCCGTTTTGGAACGTTCGGTTCCCGTGGGGAAATGACCACCGTCCATCTGGTTCGGAGTCGATAGACGCAGTCCTGTTGCAATGGATGGCAGTTGAGAAGCCTTGACATCGTTGGGAATGCCGCTTAAGTTGCCCGGCACGGATACCGCAATGTTTCCGGAAGTTTCAGGGGTCGTGGCGGCTTGAGGTCGTGACACGACGGTGCCGCCGTGCCACACCGACCGAGAGGACGCCATGGACAGCCCCGCCGAAGCGAGACCTCGCAGGTGACCCGATGAGCGTCACCGGCATGATCGACCCGCCGCGGCAGGCACCGGCACTGCCCCGACCGTCCCCGCCGACCCGGCGCCGGCGCACCTGGCGGCAGGCGGTGCGCCGCGACTGGCAGCTGTACTCGCTGGCCGTGCTGCCGCTGCTGTTCTTCCTGGTCTTCCGCTACCTGCCGATGCTCGGCAACGTGATCGCGTTTCGGAAGTTCCAGCCCGGAGGCAACGTCTTCGGCGAGTACTGGGTCGGCCTGCGCTACGTGCAGATGTTCCTCGACGACCCGACGTTCTGGGGCGTGTTCACCAACACCCTGGTGCTGGGCGCGCTCACGCTGGTGTTCTGCTTCCCGCTGCCGATCGTGCTCGCGCTGCTGTTCAACGAGATGAGCAGCCGCCGGCTGAAGCGGATCGTGCAGTCGGTGTCCTACCTGCCGCACTTCCTGTCGATCGTGATCGTGGCGGGCATGGTGATGCAGCTGCTGTCGGTCGACGGCACCGTCAACCAGCTCGTGCGGGCCTTCGGCGGCGAGGCGGTGCCGTTCCTGCAGCGGCCCGAGTGGTTCCGCACCGTCTACGTCTCCTCCGAGGTGTGGCAGACCGTCGGCTGGGGCACGATCCTCTACCTCGCCGCGCTGACCACCATCGACGACAACCTGTACGAGGCGGCGCGCATCGACGGCGCCGGGCGGTGGCGCCAGATCTGGCACGTCACCCTGCCCGGCATCCGGCCGACCATGGTCACCCTGCTCATCCTCAACATCGGCACCTTCATGGCGGTCGGGTTCGAGAAGATCCTGCTGCTGTACAACCCGCTGACCTACCCGACCGCCGACGTCATCTCGACGTACCTGTTCCGGATGGGCGTGCTGTCCAACAGCTTCAGCTACGCCGCGGCGATCGGCCTGTTCGAGGCGCTCATCGGGCTCACGCTGGTGCTGTCGGCCAACGCCATCGCCCGCCGCACGGTGGGGACGAGCCTGTGGTGACCGTCGCGCACAAGCCGGTGCGCCCGCGCCGGGCCAAGCCGAGCCGGGGCCGCCGCGTCTTCCAGGTCTGCAACGCGATCGTGCTGACGGCCGTCGTCGTGGTCACGCTGTATCCGTTCCTCAACATCGTGGCGCGCTCGCTGTCCGACGAGAACGCCATCCGCTCCGGGCAGGTCAGCCTGTTCCCGCGCGGGTTCAACGTGGAGACGTACCGGCTGGTCATGTCGGACGCGATGTTCTGGACCAACTACCGCAACACGGTGGTGTACACAGTGGTCGCCACGGCCGTGGCGATCGTGCTGACCACCTGCTACGCGTACGTGCTGTCGAAGCCGCAGCTACGCGGGCGCGGCGTGCTGGTCGGCATCGCGGTGTTCACCATGTTCTTCTCCGGCGGCCTCATCCCGCACTACGTGCTGATCACCAGCCTCGGCCTGAAGAACTCGGTCTGGGCGATCGCGCTGCCCAACGCGATCAGCGTGTTCAACCTGCTGGTCATGAAGGCGTTCTTCGAGAGCCTGCCGGTCGAGTTGGAGGAGGCCGCCTCCGTCGACGGCCTGAACACCTACGGGATGCTGTGGCGCATCGTGATCCCGCTGTCCAAGGCGGTGATCGCCACGATGGTGCTGTTCTACGCGGTCTCCTTCTGGAACTCCTGGTTCTCGGCCTTCCTCTACATGGACCGATCGGAGCTGTTCCCGGTCACGGTGTACCTGCGCAACCTCATCGCCGGGGCCACCGGCGGCACGTCGGTCGGCGCGAGCACCGAGAACCTGCAGGTCGCCGCCAACATCCAGTCGGTCACGATCGTGCTCACCGTCGTGCCGATCCTGCTGGTCTACCCCTTCGTCCAGCGCTACTTCGTCTCCGGCGTGACGCTCGGGGCGGTCAAGGGATGACCAGGAACGCAGTGCAAGGTGCTCCACCCACCCACCTCGAAAGGGACAGCGCGATGACAGCACCCTCCCGCCGGCGGGTGGCGGCATTCGCCGCCGGCCTGCTGGCTTTGACCCTGGCCGCGTGCAGCGGCGAGGAGCCCGAGAACAACGACCTCGCGGGCAACCGCGTCGGCGCCATGTCCGACTACGCCGTCGGCAAGCAGTTCAAGGCCACCGAGCCGATCAGCTTCTCGATGCTCTACAACAACCACCCGAACTACCCGATCAAGAAGGAGTGGCTGTTCTGGTCGGAGCTGACCAACCGGACCGGGGTCACCCTGGAGTCGACCGTGGTGCCGCTCAGCGACTACGAGCAGAAGCGCAGCCTTATGATCGGCGCGGGTGACGCGCCGCTGATCATCCCGAAGACCTATCCGGGCCAGGAGACCCCGTTCGTGGCCTCGGGCGCGATCCTGCCGGTCAGCGACTACGTCGACCTGATGCCGAACTTCAAGGACAAGGTCGCCAAGTGGAAGCTGGAGGGCGACCTCAACACGATCCGCCAGCAGGACGGCAAGTACTACGTGCTGCCCGGCATGCACCAGGACGTGTGGAAGGACTACTCCATCGCCGTGCGCACCGACATCCTCGCCGAGGTCGGCCAGCCCGTCCCCAAGACCTGGGACGAGGTGTACACGATGCTCAAGGCGATGAAGGCCAAGTACCCCAACGTCTACCCGTTCTCGGACCGGTGGCACAAGCCCACTCCGGGTGGCGCGCTGTTCAACGTGCTCGGTGAGGCCTTCGGCACGCACGGCGGCTGGGGCTACCACAACGACCAGTGGGACCCGGCCGCGAAGAAGTTCGTCTTCACCGGCGCCACCGACCAGTACCGGCAGATGGTGACCTACCTCAACAAGCTGGTGAAGGAGGGCCTGCTCGACCCGGAGAGCTTCACCCAGGACGACGACCAGGCCCGCCAGAAGCTCGCCACCGGCAAGTCCTTCGTGATCAGTGCCAACGCGCAGACCCTGGTCAACGACTACCGGCCCGACCTGTCGAAGAACCCGAAGGCCACCATCACGAAGATTCCGGTGCCGGTGGGCCCGGCCGGTGAGATCAAGACCGGCCTGCGCCTGGAGAACGGCGTCATGATCTCCAAGAAGGCCCGCGACAGCAAGAACTTCGTCGCGATGATGCAGTTCATCGACTGGCTGTGGTACTCCGACGAGGGCCAGGAGTTCGCCAAGTGGGGCGTGCCCGGCACCACCTACAACAAGGACGGGTCGGGCAAGTTCACGCTCGCGGCCGACGTCGACTACGTCAAGCTGAACCCGAGCGGCACCAAGCACCTGCAGAAGGACTTCGGCTTCGGCAACGGCGTGTTCGCCTACGGCGGGCGCACCGAGCTGCTGCAGTCCACCTTCTCCGCCGAGGAGCTGGAGTTCCAGAAGGTGATGGCTACCCGGCAGACCCTGCCCGTGCCGCCGCCGCACCCGTTCGAGGACGCCGAGCAGGAGCAGGCCACCCTGTACGACACGCCGCTGAAGGACTACGTCGGCCAGATGACGCTGAAGTTCATCCTCGGCCAGCGGGACCTGTCCGAGTGGGACGCCTACGTCGCCGAGCTCAAGGGCAAGAACATGGACGCCTACCTCGAGCTGGTGAACAAGGCCTACGACCGCTACGCCGCCAAGAGCTGACGCGGTAACCAGCCGGCCCGGTCCGGCCGCGCCCGATCGACGCGGCCGGACCGGCCCCGTGAGCAGAGGAACACCCATGCGCATCGCCGTCCCCGACCGACCCCTCGGACAGCTGTCCGGCGCCTGGCGCGAGTGCGTCGGCACCGGGCGCTTCGACCTCGCGCTGCGCCGCGACTACCAGGACTCCCTCGCCCTGGTCCAGGCCGAGATCGGCTTCCGGCACATCCGCGGCCACGGCCTGCTCAGCGACGGCGTCGGCGTGCACCGGCCGTACGAGCACGACGGCGCCCGCCACACCCGCTACGCGTTCACCTACGTCGACCAGGTGGTCGACGCCTACCTCGCGCTCGGCGTCCGCCCCTTCCTGGAGCTGGGGTTCATGCCCTCCGGGCTGGCCAGCGGCGAGCAGACGGTGTTCTGGTGGCGGGGCAACGTCACCCCGCCCTCCTCCCACACCGAGTGGGCCCGGCTGATCCGGGCGACCCTGACCCACCTCGTCGACCGGTACGGCATCGACGAGGTGCGCACCTGGCCGATCGAGGTGTGGAACGAACCCAACCTCTCCGACTTCTGGCAGGACGCCGACCAGGACGCCTACCACCGCCTTTACGAGGTCACCGCGTACGCGGTCAAGGACGTCGACGCCGGGCTCCAGGTCGGCGGGCCGGCGATCTCTCCAGGCGCCGACGCGTGGCTGACCGCGTTCGCCGAGTTCACGACCGGGCGCGGGGTGCCCGTCGACTTCGTCAGCAAGCACGCGTACACCTCCGGCCCGGCCCAGCACGTGCCGTTCGGCGTACACCAGACGCTGCAGCCGCCGCGGGCGCTGCTGGAGCAGTTCGGCACGCCGCGGCGGCTGCTCGCGGGCACCGGGCTAGCCGGGCTGCCCGTGCACATCACCGAGTTCAACACCTCCTACCGCCCGGACAACCCGATCCACGACACGGCGTTGCAGGCCGCCTACCTCGCCCCGGTCGTCGCCGCCGGGGAAGAGCTGGCCGACTCGTTCTCGTACTGGACGTTCTGCGACGTGTTCGAGGAGACGGGCATCCCGACGTCGCTGTTCCACGGCGGGTTCGGGCTGCTCACGCACCGGCAGATCAAGAAACCCGCCTATCACGTGTACGCCTTCCTGGCCCGCATGGGCGAGCACGTCCTCGCCCGCGGCGAGGACCACCTGGTCACCCGCGACGGCACCGGCCGCGTCACCGTGCTCGCCTGGGCCCCGGTCGACGTCACCGGCGGCACCCCGGTCGACGGCCACCGGCTCAGCCTGTCCCTGCCCCTCGGCACACCTGCCACGACCTCGGCATATGCCGCCCGCGCGTCCGTCGGTGAGGAGGCCGGCAACGCCTACACCGCCTGGTGCGAGATGGGGCGCCCGCGCTCGCCGCGCCCCCGCGACCTCGACGCGCTGCGCGAGGCCGCCGAACCGGCCCGCAGCCACCGCGCGCTGCCGGTCGAGGCCGGCCGGGTCGCGCTCGACCTGACCCTCGGCGTACACGAGGTCACCCTCATCGAGCTCACCCCGGTCGTGGACGAGACGCCGCCGTGGTGGGACGAGCGCCGCCTGCTCGGCCTGGAGGCGCGATGAGCGGGATCGAGGTGGGGCGCTTCGGCACCGGGGTGCTGTCGCGGGCCGCGGCGATGGTGTACACGCTGCTGGTGGTCGAGCTGCTGCTGCTGGTCACCACGCTGCCGGGCCTGGCCGCGCTGGTGCTGCTGGACCGTGACGCGAGCAACGTGCCGCTGGCGGTGGCGTGCGCGCTGCCGCTGGGCCCGGCCCTGTCGGCGGCCCTCTACACCCTGCACCACCATCGCGCCGACCTCGCCGACCTGCATCCGGCGGCCGCGTTCTGGCGCGGCTACCGGGCCAACCTCGGCGCGGTGCTGCGGATCTGGGCGCCGCTGCTGGCGTGGCTCGCGGTCGTCGCGGTCAACCTCACCCACCTGGACGCGGCGGGCCTGCCGCGCTGGTGGGCCGGGCCGCTGGTCGCCGTCGCGGCCGGTGCGTCGCTGTGGGGCATGAACGCGCTGGTGATCGCGTCACTGTTCCGGTTCGGCACCCGCGACACCGTGCGGCTGGCGGCGTACTTCCTCGTCCGCGCCCGCGGCGTGGCGCTGGGCGGCCTGTGCCTGCTCGTCGTCGCCGCGGGCGTCACCGTGCTGGCCTCCGAGGCGGTGCTGGCGCTGGCCGGATCGCTGCTGGCGTGGCTGCTGCTGCGCAACCACCGACCGATGGTCGCCGAGATCCGGCAGGAGTTCACCGCATGACGCTCCCCGCCACTTCGAAAATCCGCTACGAGGAAAGGCGCCGACCTTGAAGATCTCCTCTGCGGACGTCATCGTCACCAGTCCGGATCGCAACTTCGTCACCCTGAAGATCACCACCGACGAGGGGGTGACCGGGCTGGGCGATGCCACCCTCAACGGGCGGGAGCTGGCCGTCGCGTCCTACCTGCGCGACCACGTCGTGCCGCTGCTGCTCGGCCGCGACCCGCACCGCATCGAGGACACCTGGCAGTTCCTCTACCGCTCGGCGTACTGGCGGCGCGGCCCGGTCACCATGAGCGCCATCGCCGCCGTCGACGTGGCCCTGTGGGACATCAAGGCCAAGCTCGCCGGGATGCCGCTGTACCAGCTGCTCGGCGGCGCCAGCCGGCACGGCGCGCTCGCCTACGGGCACGCCTCCGGCCGCGACGTCCCGCAGCTGCTCGACTCCGTCCGCGAGCACCTGGAGCTGGGCTTCCGCGCCATCCGCATCCAGACCGCCGTGCCGGGCCTGAACAAGGTGTACGGTGTGGCCGCCCAGCCCGGCGTCGACGGCCGCTACGACTACGAACCCGCCCAGCGCACCCCGCTGCCCGTCGAGGAGGACTGGGACACCCGCGCCTACCTGCGCCACCTGCCCGGGGTGTTCGAGGCGGTGCGCAACGAGTTCGGCCCGGCGCTGCCGCTGCTGCACGACGGCCACCACCGGATGACCCCGATCCAGGCCGCCCGGCTCGGCCGCGACCTGGAGCCGTACGACCTGTTCTGGCTGGAGGACTGCACCCCGGCCGAGAACCAGGAGGCGCTGCGGCTGGTCCGCTCGCACACCGTCACGCCGCTGGCCATCGGCGAGGTCTTCAACACCGTCTGGGACTACCAGACGCTCATCCGCGAACAGCTCATCGACTACGTGCGCTCCGCGGTCACGCACACCGGCGGCATCACCGCGCTGCGCAAGGTGCTCGACTTCGCCGCGCAGTACCAGATCAAGTCCGGGATCCACGGGCCCACCGACATCTCGCCGGTCGGCATGGCCGCCGCGCTGCACCTCGACCTGGCCATCCACAACTTCGGCATCCAGGAGTACATGCGGCACGGCCCGCGCACCGCGGAGGTGTTCCGGCAGTCGTTCACGTTCACCGACGGGCTGCTGCACCCCGGCGACCAGCCCGGCCTCGGCGTGGAGCTGGACGAGCAGGCAGCCGCCCGGTTCCCGTACGTACCCGCCTACCTGCCCTACAGCCGCCTGCACGACGGGACCGTCCATGACTGGTGACACGCACGTCCACCCCGCCTGGCTGCCCGACGCCGCGTTCGCGGCGCTGGGCTCCCGCCGGACCCTCGTCATCGGCGAGGGCCTGCTCGTCGACACGGTCGTCCGCGAGCTCGAAGCCGCCTGCGCCCGCCACGGCGGCGCCGTCCATCACCGCGAGGACCCGCCGCATCCGCACGAGTTCGACCTGATCATGGCGGTGCACTCGGCAGCGGGAGCGCTCGCCGCGCAGGCACCGGGCGACCTCGGCACCGAGGGGTACGCCGTGGCCCGCAGCGACGGCACCACCCTCGTGCTCGCCGCCGCGCCCGCCGGGCTGCTGCACGGGCTGTTCCATCTGGTCCGCGCGGGCGAGGCCGCGTTCGCCGACGCGCACCCGCCGGCCGTGCACCGGCCCGCCCTGGCGCGGCGGATGCTCGACCACTGGGACAACATCGACGTGCACCCGGTGATGGGGCACGTCGAGCGCGGCTATGCCGGGGGCTCGATCTTCTGGCAGGGCGGCGGGCTCACCCGCGACCTCGACCGGGTCGCCCGGTACGCGCGGCTGCTGGCCGCCTGCGGCGTCAACGCGGTCACCGTCAACAACGTCAACGTGCACGCCACCGAGGCGACGCTGCTCACCGACCGGCTCGCCGACGTCGCCACGCTGGCCGATGTGCTGCGGCCGTACGGCATCACCACGCACCTGTCGGTGAGCTTCGCCGCGCCGCGCACGGTCGGCGGGCTGCCCACCGCCGACCCGCTCGACCTGGCGGTGCGGGACTGGTGGGCGCGGACCACCCGCCGCGTGTACGAGGCGATCCCCGACTTCGGCGGATACGTCGTCAAGGCCGACTCCGAGGGGCAGCCCGGCCCGTCCGGGTACGGCCGCAGCCACGCCGACGGCGCCAACACCCTGGCCGAGGCGCTCGCCCCGCACGGGGGAGTGGTGCACTGGCGCGCGTTCGTCTACGACCACCGCCAGGACTGGCGCGACCGGGGCACCGACCGGGCGCGTGCCGCGTACGACCACTTCGCGCCGCTCGACGGGCAGTTCGACGACAACGTCATCCTGCAGGTCAAGTACGGCCCGATCGACTTCCAGCCGCGCGAGCCGGTCTCCCCGGTCATCGCGGCGATGCCGCACACCCGCCTCGCCGTCGAGCTGCAGGTGACCCAGGAGTACACCGGCCAGCAGCGGCACGTCTGCTACCTCGCCCCGCTGTGGCGGGAGGTGCTCGACTTCGCGCCCTGGGGCGACGAGCCGCCCACCGTCGCCGACGTCGTGGCGAGATCGGGCGGCCTGGTCGCGGTGTCCAACGTGGGCGACGACGCCTACTGGACCGGCCACCCGCTGGCGCAGGCCAACCTGTACGCCTTCGGCCGGCTGGCCTGGGACCCCGGCGCCGATCCCGCCGCCGTGCTCGACGAGTGGATCGGCCTGACCTTCCCCGCGGCGGGCGGCGACGGCACGTTGCGGCGGATCCTGCACGACCTCATGGACGACTCCTGGTCGGTGTACGAGCAGTACACCGCGCCGCTCGGCATCGGGTTCATGGTCCGTCCCGGCACCCACTACGGTCCGGACGTCGACGGGTACGAGTACACCCCGTGGGGGACGTACCACTTCGCCGACCGGGACGGCATCGGCGTGGACCGCAGCCGCGCGACCGGCACCGGGTTCGCCGGGCAGTACCCGCCGCACTGGGCGTACGTATACGAGTCACCCCGGACCTGCCCCGACGAGCTGCTGTTGTTCTTCCACCACGTCGGCTACGGGCACGTCCTGCACAGCGGGGAGACCGTCATCCAGCACATCTACGACACCCACTTCGCCGGGGCGGAGCGCACGGTCGCGATGCGGCGACGCTGGGCGGACGCGGCCGGGTTGGTCGACGACGACCTGCACGCGCGGGTCAGCGAGCGCCTCGACGAGCAGGTGCGCAGCGCCGCCGAGTGGCGCGATCAGGTCAACACCTACTTCCTGCGCAAGTCCGGCGTCCCCGACGCCTACGGCAGGACCATCCACTGACGAGCGGGGCGCCGCCGCTCACCCGCGTGGGGGAGCGGCCGGCTCGCTCGCGTCGGCGATGTGCCCTGACCGTCGTTTTTCGAGGATCGTACGCATGAAGAGGATGCTCACCGTCACGATCACCGCGGCCCTGCTGGCAGTCGCCCCGTCGCCCGCGCACGCCGCCGACGACGTCTACACCCCACCGGCGGGCCTGAGCGCCGCCGACATCACGTTCGCCAACGGCGCCACCATCCTGCACGGCTCGGTGCTGCGCCGGGCGGATCTCGACCCCGCGGTCCGCCACCCGGCGATCGTGCTGGTGCACGGCTCGGGTCCGGGCAGCCGGGTCGACCTCGGCCAGGAGGCGGAGGTGTTCGCGCGGGCCGGCCTGGTGACGATGATCTACGACAAGCGCTCGGACTACACGAAGACCCACCGCGACTACTCGGCCCTGGCCGACGACGCGCTGGCCGGGGTGCGTGCCGTCGCGGCGCTGCCGGACGTCGACCCGGCGAAGGCCGGGCTGTGGGGGCTCAGCGAGGGCGGCTGGGTGGCGCCGCTGGCCGCCTCGCGGTCGTCGGACGTGAAGTTCTTGATCACCATCGGGGCGCCGGGCCTGCCGCCGGCGCGTACCCAGGCCTGGAACCTGGTCAACCGGATCACCCGGGCCGGGGTGGCCGCCTCCACGGTCGAGGCGATCGTCGCCACGGGCATGGGGCTGGCCATCGCGACCGACGGGTTCCCGCAGGCCGCGTACGACCCCGTGCCGGCGCTGCGGGCGGTCCGCCAGCCGGTGCTGGCGATCTGGGGCGAGCTGGACACGCAGGTGCCGCCGCGGGAGAGCGCGGAGGTCTTCCGCCGCGAGCTGACCGCCAGCCCCAGCGTGACCGTCCGGATCCTGCCCCACGGCGCGCACGCGGGCCGGGTCACCACCGACGGCTACGACCGGGTCGGCGGCCCGACCATCGGCGGGTTCGTGATGGGCGAGCTGCTGCCCGGCTACGGCGCGGCGATGACCGACTGGCTCGCGGCGGTGATCGGCGGGACCCTGCCCGCTTCGGGCGGAGACGAGCTGCCCGCGCAGGCCACCACGAGCCGCCCGGTCGGTGCGGTGTCCGCGCTGTGGTGGGCCACGCTGGCGCTGCTCCTGGCGCTGCTGCTGAGCTGGCCGGGGTGGGCGCTGGTGCGGCGGCTGCGCGGCCGCCGGGGCCGGCCCGCGGGTGCGGTCGCGGCGCGCTGGCTGGTCGCGACCGGACTGGTGGGGGTGCTCGGCGGCATCGCGTACGCCATCATGACCGTCGCCACCTCGGGCAAGCAGATCAGCGGGGATGTCTTCGGGCAGCCGCTGGTGTGGCTGCTGCTGCGGGCCGTCACCGTCACGGCGCTGGTCTGCACGGCGCTGCTGGTGCCCGCGCTGCGCACCGCGGCCGGCGCAGACCGGACCCGGCTTTCTGTCGTGGCCGCGGGCGGCGTGCTGGTGCTTCCCTTCGCCTTCTCCCTCGGCCTGCTGCTGCCCTGAGCGGTGCGGCTCCCGCAGCGCGGCCCCGACAGCTCGGTCCGGCGGGGCAGGGCGGTGCGGTCCCGGCGGGACAGGGCGGTGCGGTCTTGGCGGGACCCGGCCTCCCACCAGCGGCCCAGCGCGGGCCTGACAGCGCGGTCCCGACGGGGCGGACCTGACAGTATGCCGCGCGCTTCTGCCGGGCCTGTCGCCGGTTACGAGTGGGCTCTCGACAGGTGATGTCTGCTGCGGCCGACAACTTCTGGGTTGTCCCGACAACCCCGAAGTTGTCGGCTCCGGGCGTAGTGGTGTCCCGGCGGAGCACGGGCGACCGGGGTCGCCACCGGTCCTTCGTCACGGAACATCCTGATAAAACGGACATGACTGCATATGCTGGGCGACGACGCGTGAGGGGGCTGGCCATGGAGTTCGGCGTCGGATACTTCCCGACCCACGACGGCATGAACCCGGGCGAGGTGGCCCGGCTCGTGGAGGACCGCGGCCAGAACGCCCTGTTCTTCGCCGAGCACAGCCACATCCCGGCCAGCCGCGAGTCGCCGTACCCGTTCGGCGAGATGCCGCCCAAGTACTGGCACTGCTACGACCTGTTCGTGGCGCTGAGCGCGGCCGCCGCCGCGACCTCCCGGCTGCGTATCGGCAGCGGCATCTGCCTGGTCATCCAGCGCGACCCGATCCATACCGCCAAGGCGGTGGCCAGCATCGACCACATGTCCGGCGGGCGGTTCGAGTTCGGGGTCGGCGCCGGCTGGAACCGCGAGGAGATGCGCAACCACGGCACCGACCCGAAGGTGCGCATGGCGGTGCTGGCCGAGCGTGTCGAGGCGATGAAGGAGATCTGGGCGCGCCACGAGGCCAGCTACTCCGGCAGGTACGTCGACTTCGACCGGATCTGGTCCTACCCGAAGCCTGCGCAGTGGCCGCACCCGCCGATCCTGGTCGGCGGCACCGGCCCCACGGTGCTCGACCGGGTGCTCGCCTTCGGCGACGGGTGGCTGCCCAACTGGGGCGAGGACGCCGCCGTGCTGGACCGGGTCAAGCAGCTGCGGTCCAGTGCCGAGCGGCCGGTGCAGGTGCAGATGCTGGCCGTGCCCGCCGACCCGGCCGTGCTGGAGAAGCTCGCGAATGCGGGGATCCGCCGGGCGATGCACTGGCTGCCCTCCGGGCCCGAGGGCGTGGTGCAGCGGGCGCTCGACGAGTGGGAGACCGCCGTCGGCACCTTCACCAAGGGGTGAGCGCCGCCCGCGACCGGTTCGCCGCGGTGCGGGTGGCCCGGCTCGCCACGGCCGACCCGGCGGGCGTCCCGCACCTGGTGCCCGTGGTGTTCGCGGTCGACGGTGACACCGTCTACACGGCGGTCGACCGCAAGCCCAAGCGCACCCGCGCGCTGCGGCGGCTGGCGAACATCGCCGCCAACCCGCGTGTCTGCCTGCTCGCCGACCACTACGAGGAGGACTGGTCCCGGCTGTGGTGGGTGCGCGCCGACGGCACCGCCCGGGTGCTGGACGTGTCCGAGCCGGAGGCCGCGACCGCGCTGGCCCTGCTCGCCGCCCGCTACCGGCAGTACGCGCAGCCGCCGCCGGGCCCCGTGATCGCCGTGGACGTGACCCGCTGGACGGCGTGGTCCGGCGCCGGGTTCACAGCGGGGCCTGCACGCACTCCGTGAGCACCCGCAGCACCGCGGGCGCGAAGTCGGCCGGCGGCCGGTCCTGGAACAGGTCGGGCTCGGCGACGAACTCGGCCCGCGACCGGAAGCCCAGCGCGACGACCCAGCCCGCGTGCCCCGTCCACACCGAGCCGGCATCGACGCCCTGGAAGCGCAGCACCCCCCACAGCCCGTGCGTGGTCACGAAGAACTGCGGCGAGTACGCGTTGAACAGGTGCCGGCGCCACATCACGAACGCCGGCTCCACGTGTACCGCGACAGTGCTCGCCAGCAGCGCGTAGGCCCGGCTGTCCCAGCCCGCCGGCCCCGGCACGGGCACGTGCGCCCCCGCCGGCCGGCTCCACCGCGCGCGGTGCCGCCGCCGCTCGCCCAGCGCCGTGTGTATCCGCGCGGCCCGCGACATCGCCGCCCACAGCCGCGGCCCGTGCGCCGCGTGCACCTCCTCCAGAAACCGGTGCACATACCGGTTGACCCGATGACCGAGCGCATACGCGGCATCGCGCTCCACCTCCGACGACCACTGCCCCCGCCGGCGCGCGCCCGCCACCGCCACCGCCCGCTCAGCCGCGCTGCGCCGCATCGCCGCATCCCAGTCCTCGTCCGGCGTCATCCCGCTCACCCCCTCCCGCCGAGCACCCTCCTCAACGACTCCCCACCCCCCGACGCCACGCCACCCACCCTCAAGATCGCGACGATCTTGCGCGAAGCGTTAGGGATATGCCCAAAGTAGGCGTGTCGTCCCCACGGTTCACGCAAGATCGTCGCGATCTGGAGCTGTACTAGCGGCGGTTCACGGTGAGGGTGGAGACGCCGGCGGCGGCGTCGATGTCGTAGCGGTGTTCGGCGGTGTCCCAGCCGGGTGGGGCGAAGACGGTGCCGCCCGCGATGCCGGAGCGGCGTACGCCGTCGACGGTGACCGTGGCGGCGCCGCCGCCCGCGGTGACCCGGACCGGGACCTGCTGGGGCACCCCGACCAGGAACGTGTTCGCGCCGCCGGCCATGCGCACGGTGACCGCGCCGTCCGGCTGCGGCAGGATCGCCTCGATGCGGCTCGACCCGGCCGCGAAGTCCAGCGCCGACACCCGCCCGGCGCCCAGGTCGACCAGGGTCTCGGTGCTGCCGCCGGAGAACCGCAGGTCCCAGCGGACCCGCTGGTCGAGCAGGACCTCCACCGCGGCGGGCCCGGTGTCGCCGGTCTCGTCCAGGTGCAGCTCGTAGCGGCCGCCCGACTCGACCACGTCGGGCACGAGCCGCGAGTGCTCCGGCGTGCTGATGCGGAAGAGGTCCTCACCGAGGTCCACGGCCCGTACGGTCACCGTGGTGGCGCCGCTGACCACGACCAGCGCCGCCGCGTCCCGGTCGCCGCGCGCGGCCGTGGCGAGGTGGCCGCGCTCGGCGCGCTCGCCGTGGTCGGGGTCGCGGTCGCCGTGCCAGGGGGCGCACCCGGCGAGCAGCGTGAGGGCGGTCAGTCCGATCAGGAGGGGACGTGTTCTCATGGCTGCCGACTACCCACCGCCTCAGCAGCGGTAACGATCCGACGCCGAGCGCGTGCGCGGGCGGCGGGCCGGATGGCAGCATGGCGGGATGGATCAGCTGCCCACGCCGTACCTGTCGGTCGATGTCGACGTCCTGGACCGCAACCTCGCCCGGATGGCGGCCTTCGCCGCCGCGCGCGGGGTCGCGCTGCGCCCGCACGCCAAGACGCACAAGTGCCTGCAGATCGCGCGGCGGCAGCTCGACGCCGGAGCGGTCGGGCTGACCGCGGCGACGGTCGCCGAGGCGGAGGTGTTCTCGGCCGGGGGCTGCACCGACCTGTTCATCGCGTACCCGCTGTGGATCGACCAGGCCAAGGGCGCCCGGCTGCGCGCGGTCGCCGAGCGCGCGACGGTGGCCGTCGGCGTCGACTCCGCCGACGGCGCGCAGGCCCTGGCCCGGCATGCGGGTGACGGCATCGAGGTGCTCGTGGAGGTGGACAGCGGCCACCACCGCAGCGGCGTGCAGCCCGCCGAGGCCGGGACGGTCGCGCTGGCGGCCGCGCGGGCCGGGCTGCGGGTGCGCGGGGTGTTCACCTTCCCCGGCCACGGGTACGCCGCGATCGGCGCGGGTCACGACGTCGCCGCGCAGGAGTCGGCGGCCCTGCACGCGGCGGCTGCCGCGGTGCGCGCGGCCGGGCTGGACGTGGCGGTGGTCAGCGGCGGGTCCACCCCGACCGCGCGGTACACCGACACCGCCGCGCTCGGCGAGATCCGGCCCGGCGTGTACGCCCTCGGCGACGCGCAGCAGTGGGAGTTGGGCAGCTGCGAGCGCGAGGACGTCGCGCTGACCGCCGTCGCGACCGTGGTCAGCCGCGCGGCCGGGCACGTCATCCTCGACGCGGGCGGCAAGGCGCTCGGCGCCGACCGCGCGGCGTGGAACACCGGCCACGGCCGCCTGCCCGACCTGCCCGAGGCGCGGCTCACCGCCCAGTCCGAGCATCACACGACGGTCGTGGTGCCCGCCGGCGTGCCGCTGCCCGAGCTCGGTTCGCGGGTGCGCGTCATGCCCAACCACGTGTGCGCGGCGGTGAACCTCGCCGACGAGCTGGTGGCCGTCTCCGGCGGGCGGGTCGTCGAGGTGTGGCCGGTCGCCGCCCGCGGCGCGAACACCTGACCGGGGTCAGCTCAGCGGCCGGCCGACAGGCCCAGCGGGAGTCGGTGACACGGCCGGCGGGCGAGGGCTTTGAGCGCGGCACCGAACGCCGGGGCCTGCCGGTGTCTTACGGCACCCGTTCGACCAGTAATCCTGTTTCATATGATTCGCCACATTTGGACCGTCTTATTACCTGGGGCATCCTGGGGACAGAGGCTGCTCCGATCAGAGGCGGTGCATATGTCCGCAGATGTGAGCGCCGGCGCGGCCGTCATCGACGAGGACGTGGGCGCACGCCGACGCGCCCCGCGCTGGGCGTGGCTCGGCTACGTCGGCGTGTCGCTGTTGCTACTCGCGGCCTACCTGGTCGCGGCAGGCCACAGCCTCGCCCAGGCGATCATCTTCAGCTGCTCCAACGTGGCCGCCGTGGTGGCGATCCTGGTCGGGATCCGGCTGCACCGGCCCAGCTGCCGCGGCGCGTGGTACCTGCTCGCCGCCGGGCAGGCCACCTACCTGGCGGGCAACGTCCTCTGGTATGTCGCGGCCGCCGCCGAGGGCCGGGCGACCAGCTTCCCGTCACCGGCCACGGAGATCTTCCTGCTCTCCTACCTGTTCAACGCGCTCGCGCTGCTACGGCTCATCCGTGCCAGACGCGCCGGCGGGGACTGGTCGGCGCTGCTCGACGCGCTCATCGTGACCGTCGCGTTCAGCAGCGCCGCCTTCGTGCTCGTCGTCGCCCCCTCGCTCGGCGCGTCGCAGCTGTCCGGCTACGGCCAGCTGCTCGCCGGGGTGTACCCGTTCCTCGACATGATCTTCCTGATGCTGGCGACCCGCCTGTTCTTCGGCGCGGGCAGCGCTCGCGGCTCGCTGGCGCTGCTGGCCGCCTGGGCCGCCGCGCTGCTGTTCGCCGACACCGTCTACGGCGTGCAGCAGGTCCGGGGTGTCGGCGAGGACGGTGACGGGCCGTTCGTCGGTTACCTGGTGTCGTTCCTGCTGGTGGGTGCCGCCGCGCTGCACCCGACGATGCGGCAGGTCGCCTCGCAGCGCGAGCAGCCCCGCGCCGCCGGCCGGATCAGGCTGGTCGCGCTCGCCCTGTGCGGCCTGCTGGTGCCGGCGCTGGTGGTGGATTCGGTGCGCGACGGGCAGCGCATCGAGCCGATCGTGCTCGCGTGCGCCTCGGCGGTCATGTTCATCCTGCTCATGCTGCGGGTCGGCGACCTGCTGACGAAGATCGTCGCAGCGGGCCGCCGGGAGCACGGCCGCCTCCAGCAGTTCCTGGAGGCCATCCCGGTGGGCGTGGACGTGCGCGACGCGGACACCGGGGAGCCCGTCTACGTCAACCGGGTCGCCGGGCGCATCCTGGGCTACGACCCCAGCCGGGTCGCCGCGCCGGAGGCGCTGCCCCACCTCTACACCAGCGGCACCACCGAGCGCTTCCCGCCGGAGCGGTTCCCGCTGGCCCGTGCGCGGCAGGGCCACGTGGCCAGCGTCGACGACATGGAGGTGGAGCTGGGCGAGCAGCGCCGCCAGCTGCGGGTGGTGGCGACGCCGATCCGCGACGGCGAGCGCATCCGGTACGTCCTGACGGCCTTCGCCGACATCACCTCCGAGCGGCAGATGGCCGAGGAGCTGCGCCAGCTGTCCGTCATCGACGAGCTGACCGGCGTCAACAACCGCCGGGGCTTCCTGATCGCGGCCCGCACCGAGCTGGCGCGGGCGCGCAGGACCCGCCGCTCCTGCGTGCTGCTGTTCATCGACCTCGACGGGCTCAAACGGATCAACGACAACTTCGGTCACGGCGCCGGCGACGACGCCCTGCGCTGCACGGCGACCCTGCTGCGGGCCAACATCCGCCGCCGCGACGTGCTGGGGCGGGTCGGCGGCGACGAGTTCTGCGTGCTGCTGGCCGAGGCGGACCCGCGTAACGACGTCGAGGTGTGGGCGCGCCGGCTGCGCGAGCAGGTCGCCCGGCACAACGCCACCACCGACGAGCCCTACCGGCTCGCGGTCACGGTGGGCGCCACGGCGTTCGACCACGACACGCCCGGCACCATCGAGGACCTGATGGAGCGTGCCGACGCGGCCATGTACCAGGCCAGGCAGCAGGTGAACGGCCGGGACCCCGAAGGGCCTGTCCGGATCCTGGGCCGCGCGCCGGCCAACGGGCAGCGCGAGACCGCCGGTCCGTGAACAGATGCGCGCACGCGTTCGGGACGGGCGGGGGTGTCGCTCTCACCGCATGAAGTGCCACCCCCGCCCGCCGTCTGACCCGCCGGCGCGTCCTCCGGAATGGACGCACTGCGGGGTACCCGGCAGCGTGCTCTCGCCTGCCGCCGGTACACCATGGACCGCTTGCGGTGCCCGTAAGTGTTAGCGCGAACATAGTCGCGCGTCAAGCTTCCGCCGCATGCCACCTTGGCGGCCCAGGTCGGGCAGTCGCAGCACAAACCTGTTCACCAGTGACGACGCTGTGCTGTCCGGATTGCACGCGCGTTACGAAAACGAGTCTTGACGGTCCGGAATGTTAGCGCTAACACTATGGGCCAACAGTCACCGCGGAGGTTTGTGATGAGCGACCGGTACGTCGTCGGCGTCGACTACGGCACGCTGTCGGGCCGGGCCCTGGTGGTCCGGGTGAGCGACGGCGCCGAGGTCGGCACGGCCGTGCACGAGTACCGCCACGCGGTCATGGACACCGTGCTCGCCGCGACCGGCGCCCCGCTGCCGCCGGACTGGGCGCTGCAGGACCCGGACGACTACCGCGACGTGCTGCGGCACGCGGTGCCCGCGGCGCTGGCCGACAGCGGCGTGCCGGCCGAGCACGTGATCGGGATCGGCATCGACTTCACCGCCTGCACCGTGCTGCCGACGCTGGCCGACGGCACGCCCCTGTGCGAGCTGCCCGAGCTGCGCGAGCGCCCGCACGCGTGGGTCAAGCTGTGGAAGCACCACGCCGCGCAGCCGCACGCCGACCGGGTCAACCGGGTGGCCGCCGAGCGCGGCGAGCCGTGGCTCGGCCGCTACGGCGGCAAGATCTCCGCCGAGTGGCAGTTCGCCAAGGGACTGCAGCTGCTGGAGGAGGACCCGCAGGTCTACGCCCGCGCCGAGCGCTTCATCGAGGCGGCGGACTGGATCGTGTGGCAGCTGTGCGGGGTGGAGACGCGCAACGTCTGCACCGCCGGCTACAAGGGCATCCTGCAGGACGGGGCGTACCCGTCGGCCGACTACCTGGCCGCGCTGAACCCGAACTTCATCGGGTTCACGGCCAAGCTGGACGGACCGCTGGCCGCGCTGGGGGAGCGGGCGGGCTCGCTGACCGCGCAGGCCGCGGCGTGGACCGGGCTCCCGGAGGGCATCGCGGTCGCGGTCGGCAACGTCGACGCGCACGTGACCGCCGCCGCGGCGCAGGCCCTCGAGCCGGGCCGGCTGGTCGCCATCATGGGCACCTCCACCTGCCACGTCGTCAACGGCACCGTCCCGGCCGAGGTGGCCGGCATGTGCGGCGTGGTCGAGGGCGGCATCAGCGCCGGGGCCTGGGGTTACGAGGCCGGGCAGAGCGGCGTCGGCGACATCTTCGGGTGGTACGTCGAGCACGCCGCGCCCGCGGGCTACGCCTCGCACGAGGTCCTGTCGCAGCACGCCGCCGCGCAGCCGGTCGGCGCGCACGGCCTGATCGCGCTGGACTGGTGGAACGGCAACCGCTCGCTGCTGGTCAACCACGACCTGTCCGGCCTGATCGTCGGCCTGACCCTGGCCACCCGCCCGCCGGACGTGTACCGGGCGCTGCTGGAGTCCACGGCGTACGGCACCCGCATGATCATCGAGGCGTTCGCCGGGGCCGGCGTCCCGGTCGAAGAGATCGTCGTGGCGGGCGGGCTGACCTCGAACACGCTGCTGATGCAGATCTACGCCGACGTCACCGACCGGCCGCTGAGCATCATCGGCTCGGCGCAGGGCCCGGCGCTCGGCTCGGCGATCCACGCCGCGGTGGCCGCGGGGGCGTACCCGGACGTGCACAAGGCATCCGACGCGATGGGACGCGTGCACCGGGGCGTCTACCAGCCCGATCCGGAGCGGGCGCGCGCCTACGACGCCCTCTACGCGCAGTACCGGCTGCTGCACGACCACTTCGGCCGCGGCGGCGACGACGTCATGCTCCGCCTGCGCGCCATCCGCAACGCGGCCCGGGGGGAGCAGGCGTGAGCGAGCGCAGCGAGCGAACCGTGTCGTCGTGCACGCATGCCGTCGACGAGCGCAGCGAGGAGCAGGCGTGAGCGACATCCAGCAGATCCGGGAGAGCGTCGCCGCGCTGCACGCCGAGCTGACCCGCTACGGCCTGGTCGCCTGGACCGCCGGCAACGTGTCGGCCCGGGTGCCAGGCAAGGACCTGATGGTCATCAAGCCGAGCGGGGTGTCCTACGACGACCTCAGCCCGGCCAACATGATCGTGTGCGACCTGCACGGCGACGTGGTCGAGGGGGACCTGTCGCCGTCGTCCGACACCGCCGCGCACGCCTACGTCTACCGGGCCATGCCCGAGGTCGGCGGGGTCGTGCACACGCATAGCGGCTACGCCACCGCGTGGGCCGCGCGGGGCGAGCCGATCCCGTGCCACCTCACGGCGCAGGCCGACGAGTTCGGCGGGGAGATCCCGATCGGGCCGTTCGCGCTCATCGGCGGCGACGACATCGGCAAGGGCATCGTCGCGACGCTGGCGGGGCACCGCTCGCCGGCCGTGCTGATGCGCAACCACGGTGTGTTCACCATCGGCCGCGACGCCCGCGCGGCGGTCAAGGCCGCGGTGATGTGCGAGGACGTCGCCCGCACCGCGCACCTGGCGCGGATGCTGGGCGAACCCGTGCCGATGCCCGCGGCGGCGATCGACGCGCTGCACCACCGCTACCAGAACGTCTACGGCCAGGTCGCACCTCCGCCCGCGCCGTAGCGGCACCACCGCTCCACAGCCGCCGAGCCCGGCGGCGCACCACCCTCACCGCGCGCACCACCGATCCACCGTTCCGCCCGGTAGGGGGCGGTACGTGACTGCACCCACCCTTCAAGGAGATCGCATGTTCACCTTGGGCAAGCAGATGAAGCGACGCGCCGCTGTAGCGGTGCTCGCCGCGAGCCTGGTCGCGGGCGGCCTGGCCGGCTGCGGCAACAGCGACACCGGCGGCGAGCCCGCCGACGACGGGAAGATCACTCTGGGCTTCTCGCAGGTCGGCGCGGAGTCCGGCTGGCGTACCGCGAACACCAACTCCATCAAGGAGGCGGCTGCCGAGGCCGGCATCGAGCTGAAGTTCGACGACGCGCAGCAGAAGCAGGAGAACCAGATCAAGGCCATCCGCAACTTCATCCAGCAGAAGGTCGACGTGATCGCCTTCTCGCCGGTGGTGGAGTCCGGCTGGGACACCGTGCTCAAGGAGGCCAAGGACGCGGGCATCCCGGTCATCCTGACCGACCGCTCCGTGGACTCGGCCGACAAGTCGCTGTACAAGACGTTCATCGGCTCGGACTTCGTCAAGGAGGGCAAGCTCTCCGGCGAGTGGCTGGTCAACGAGACCAAGTCGGCCACCGGCACGATCAACATCGTCGAGCTGCAGGGCACGACCGGTTCGGCGCCGGCCAACGACCGCAAGAAGGGCTTTGCCGAGGCGATCGCCGCCAACCCGAACCTGAAGATCATCGCGTCGCAGACCGGTGACTTCACCCGGGCCGGCGGCAAGGCCGTCATGGACCAGTTCCTCAAGGCCAACCCGAAGATCGACGTGCTGTTCGCGCACAACGACGACATGGGTCTGGGCGCGCTCGAGGCGATCACCGCGGCGGGCAAGGTGCCCGGCAAGGACATCAAGATCATCACCATCGACGCGGTGAAGGACGGCATGCAGGCCCTCGCCGACGGCAAGTTCAACTTCATCGCCGAGTGCAGCCCGCTGCTCGGGCCCCAGCTGATGGACCTGGTCAAGAAGGTCAAGGCGGGCGAGACCGTCCCGACCCGCATCGAGACCCAGGAGACCACCTTCACGCCGGAGCAGGCCAAGGCCGCGCTGCCGACCCGCAAGTACTGACACCACTGACGTGGGGCCGCCGCGAGGCAGGACGCGGCGGCCCCTCTGGTCAGCGTGCAGGCGTGGGGGCTGCTGTGGGGTGTGCTCAGCACCGGGTTCA